>NZ_JBNGCO010000029.1:0-3164 GCF_049974805.1 Baaleninema sp. | reverse complement strand
TGAAGAATTTAACTTGGATTTCGATTTAGAAGAATCAGAAGAAGCCGAAGCCCAAGCTGAAGAATTTGATTTGGATTTTGACTTGGAGGACACTCAAGAAGAAGCCCAAGCTGAAGAATTTAACTTGGATTTCGATTTAGAAGAATCAGAAGAAGCCGAAGCCCAAACTGAAGAATTTAACTTGGATTTCGACTTAGAAGAATCAGAAGAAACCGCTAAAAGTGATGCCGAAATCGGGGAGTTCGACCTAGATTTCGACTTAGAAGAAACCGAAGACATCGCCGAAGATAACGCAGGAGTCGAAACAGAAAGCTTCGACCTCGACTTCGAGTTAGACGAAGCCGAAAGCGAAACCGACGAATTCGATTTACTGACCGAACCCTCTGAAGACATGGAAGAACTGTCTTTAGACGATCTGCTCGGCGAAAACGCCACGGCGAATCTAACCCTCGAAAGCGACGAGAGCTTCGATTTAGACGCCTTACTCGAAGAAAGCGACGAAGTCCTCAGTCACGACCTCGAAGAAGAGAGCGAAGACGTGGCAGAATTTCCCGAACTTGCCGTTTTATTGAGTACCGAGCCGGAATTTTGGGGAGACAACGGTTTCGACGCCCTCGAAGCCTATCTCGATCGCCCCCTCGCTCCCCAAGCGGCGACGCCCCAGCCCGCCGAGTCCGCATCCGCCGAGAAAACATCCGAAGACGAGTTTGCCGACCTCAACAAACTCCTCTTAGACATGGAGCCGTCGTCGCCGTCTCCGACGACTCCCAAACCGACGCGATCGACCCCGAAACGCCAGCGTTCGATCGTCGAACAGACGATGCGGGTTCCCATCAAACAGTTGGACAACCTCAGTAACCTCGTGGGGGAACTGGTGGTCAACCGCAACAGCCTCGAACAAGACCAAGAACGGCTGCGACAGTTCCTCGACAACCTGTTACACCAAGTCAGCCAACTGACGGAAGTGGGACAGCGAATGCAAGACCTCTACGAGCGTACCCTGTTGGAAATGGCACTGTTAGCCAGTCGCCAGAACCGCAAACTCGCCGCCGCCCAAGCTCACGCCCAAGCCCAACACCACGAAGACGGCGAATACGACGCCCTGGAAATGGACCGCTTTACCTCCTTCCACGAACATGCTCAAGAGATTATCGAGTTAGTGGTTCGGGTTCGCGAGTCGGCGTCGGATATCGAGTTCTTAGTCGATGAAAACGACCAGGTGACGCGGCAACTGCGGCAAATTACCAACCAGCTTCGGGAAGACTTGACCCGTTCTCGTATGGTGCCGTTTTCTCAAGCTGCCGACCGCTTGCCTCGAGGCGTGCGCGATAACTCCCTCAAATTCGGAAAAGAAGTCGATTTGCAAATCGAGGGTCGCGAGACTTCCATCGATCGCATGATTCTCGAGCATCTGTACGACCCCTTAACTCACCTGGTCAACAACGCCATCGCCCACGGTATCGAATCCCCTGAGGAACGCCAAGCCAAGGGCAAACCGCCCACCGGAAAAATCACCGTCAGCAGCTTCCACCAAGGCAACCAAACCATTATCTCGATTGCCGACGACGGGGCGGGAATCGATGTCGATCGCGTCAAAGCTAAAGCCATCCAAAAAGGACTGATTACCCAAGAACAAGCTCGGGTCATGAACGACCTAGAAGTCTACGACCTGCTGTTTTTACCCGGTTTCAGTACCAAGGACAAAGCCGACGACCTCTCCGGTCGTGGTGTGGGGATGGACGTGGTGAAAACCAAACTCAACGAAATTCGCGGCGTCATCAACACTGACTCGAAACCCAACAAAGGTACTACCTTTACCATTCGCCTACCCCTGACCCTGAGTATCTCGAAAGCCCTCTGCTGCATCAGCGACCACGCACCGATCGCCTTTCCGATGGACGGGGTGGGCGAAGTGCTGGATAACTGGCCCATCGATCGCATCGTGCGCGAACCTGACGGACGCTCCTTCGTACAGTGGCGCGATCGAAAAGTGCCATACCAACCCCTGCGCGACCTGTTTACCTACAACCGCATCTCGCGGCGATCGCAGGTCTACGGTTCCAACTCCGAAGAAGACACCATTTCCGTGGTCGTCCTCCACTCCGCAGGCAGTTACCTCGCCATCTCCGTCGACCAAATCGTCGGCGAACAGGAAATCGTGATCAAACAGCTCGAAGGGCCGGTTCCCAAACCCACCGGAATTACCGGGGCGACGGTCATGGGGGACGGACGCATCGTTCCCATCGCCGACGTCCTCGAACTCATCGACCTGTCCATGGGTCGCGTCCGTCACGACTCTGGAACCCTGCTTTGGGAAGACCGTACCCCCATCGAAACCGTCGAACCGCAACTCGACAAGAGCGAACCGATGGTTCTCATTGTGGACGACTCGATTACGGTGCGCGAGTTGCTGTCGATGACCTTCAAAAAATCCGGCTATCGTGTCGAACAGGCTCGCGACGGTCAGGAAGCCTGGGACAAACTGCGATCGGGTTTACCCTGCGAGTTGGTGTTCTGCGATATGGAAATGCCCCGCATGAACGGGATGGAGTTGCTGGAGAAAATGCACAACGACGATCGACTCCACGATTTACCCATCGCCATGCTCACCTCTCGCACCGCCGAGAAAATGAAACGTCGCGCCGCCGAATTGGGAGCGCGGGGTTACTTCACCAAACCCTACCTCGAAGAAGTCCTCCTCGATGCTGCCCAACGGATGCTCGACGGCGAGGTGTTGATGTCCTCGGAGGCAACGCAGGAAGCGTGATGAGGGGACGATCGGGTGATGGGATGATGAGGAATCGGTGCGTGACGATTTCTCGGTTTCAGGTTCGACACCGGATTTTTCAAGTCACGCATCCTACGCGGACACTGGGGCGATCGATTTCTCGAACTGCTCTAACGCCTGCTGTGCGGTTTGTAAGTTGTAGGGAAACGGTAGGTTGAGGGGGCGGTAGTCTTTCTCGCAGGGGTCGCCGTGGCGCAGCACGGCGTTTACCAGTACGCAGGGGTCTTGACTGAGGTTGATGGCGCCGTGGGGAATGCTGGGGGGGATTTTAACCACCATCGGCTTGTGTTGGCTCAGGGGAATTTGACATCCTCTCCCGCAGGGAGATTCCTTGGGTCGCCCCAAAGATTTCCTGCTTCACAGCCAGCCAACTAGA
>NZ_JBNGCO010000028.1:11750-45379 GCF_049974805.1 Baaleninema sp. | reverse complement strand
CACAGCCCTGGATCGATCGGGGATTTGGCCACGAATCATTTCCTATGGCTATAGTTGATAAATCTTGGTTCTCGTTTCCCGCCTCTGGCTAGTTTCCAGTCGGAGTAGGTTGGGTTGAGTGAAGTCGAAACCCAACCGAGTAATATTTAATTCAAAATCTGCCCGGAAAATAGTTTCTCTAAAGGTATTTCTAAATCGGGAAACGCCAGAGATGCAAGAGTTCCTCGACTCACTTCTTGCCGTATATTATAACCGTTATCGTTCGGTTCTCGAAAAATAACGACCGTTTTCGCTTTAATATTTAACACCCAATATTCGGGAATTCCAGCTTTTCCGTAAATCGTTTGTTTCTCGTTCAAATCTTTCGCCAAAGTCGTATCAGAAACTTCAATCAGCCAGAAAATATCCTCGACATAAGGATGGTGTTCGGCGTATCGAAACCCAGGAGATCGCACGATGGCGATATCCGGTTCGGGTTCGGAGTCTGCGAGGGTAATCGGACGTGCTTCTCGTACCCAAGCTGTTTCTGGTAAATTTCTGCGTAAATAGTTGGCTAATCCTTCTCCGCAAACGGTATGCCATGGCCCTTCTGGGGTCATTTCGATGATTTCTCCCCCTAACAGTTCTACGTTTCTTTCCCTGAGAATACCAGCTTCAATCATCTGATGATAGTCATTTACTGACCATTTTGCGGTAGAAGTATTGGTGAGTGTCATGGCTTGTTTAGAGATGGTTCTATCGCGATGTGAATTTTATCAAATCAGGAGGAATTTTAAAAAAATGAATTTAGAAAAGGCGATTTTAAGAACTCGATCGAGTTGTGGTTGTTGGGTTTCGCTTTCGCTACATTTAACCTACGCGAAAATACGCTTAAAATACCTCTTCTAACAATTTTAACTCTGTCCCTGGATAGTAAAAGTCCAAAATCTCTCGACTGGATTTCCCCACATCTGCTAAATGATAGGCTCCCGTTTGACTCAAGCCGACGCCATGTCCGAACCCACCGCCGATAAACCGATATCCCCAAAGGGTTTTAGTATCGCCGTTTTCTTCGTAAATCGGATCGAGATAAAATAAGGTGCTAATCGGCGGATAAAAGGCATTTCGGATTTCGTCGTTGGGAATTTCAATGACACCCCGATCGGTGGTAATCGTCATTTTTAAAATACGCCCCGATCGAGACCGTTCTACGATATCCACCTGCTTGATTTCCGAAAAGTCAATTTGACGGTTGTTGCGGCGATAATACCGTTTTAAAAAATCCGTCATTTCCTTCAAGCTCGTCGGTTTGTTCCAGCGGAAAGTATTCCACTCCGACTCGTTAAAGCCATCGTTTAACGCCATAAACGCTTTCAAATTCGCGTCGTCGTTTAACGGCTTCGTGGCGATATCCCAAATTCCGTTCACCGAATCCACAACCGCCGTTAAATAAGGACGCGGTTCGCCATCCCAGACATCTTCAAAGGGGGCGGTAATTCCTCCCGTTGTCGAAGAATATAAGGCGTCGATGGGTTCGTTGTTGTAGGTGAGAATTTGTCCAGCGGTGGCGGCGATCGCGCGATCGGCTTTGTCTACGGTGTTGTCTAATCCCCAGTAAACTTGACAGTGGGTGTCGGCGCAGAGTTGGTAGTTGTCGATTTTAAAGCGATGTAAGTTGCGGACGGCGTAGGTTCGGGCGATAATCGCTTGGGCTTCGACGGCGGCGTAAGGGGCGTTGGGACCGATTTCGTGGGGAACGACACCCCGTAGGTAGGTTTCGATCGAAACGTCGTTGACGAGGGTATAACTCCCGTAGGCGTTGGGTTGTAGTCGCAGGGTTCCGCCGTAGGTATGTTGCGTGTCGCCTTCGACGACGCGGATGGCGCCGGAACTCTCGATTTCGATTTCGTCGCGGTTGTAGCGAAAGCCCTCTTTTTCCCAACCGGCTTGAAGTCGGCGATCGAGAACTTGGTTTTGTAAATAGGCGATATCGAATCCTTGGTTTTTCAGATTTTCGATTAACAGTCGCCGCAATAGGGGCGTTTGATAAACGTCTCGTTTCGCCCAAACTTCCCAAATATCGCTCGGTTGTGCGATTTCGACTTCGATTCCGCGATCGCGCCATTCTTTCGCGCTTTGTTCGGCGTTTTCGTAACTGCGATGGGTACTCAACACCACCCGTTCTTCTAACACTGAGGTTTCGAGGGGTTGGGATAGTACTTCCAGTTTCAATTTCGGGAGTTGCTGGGTTTGCGGGGTTCCGTCGCCGCCGAGATATGTCACCGTCAAACTCTCGCTGTTGGCGGGTTCGAGGGTTATGCTGTCGCCGGGTTCGTCGCCGAATCGCTGTACGACTCCCACTTTTATCTCGAAAGCTTTGGCGAGATTGGGGAACAGTGCGGAAAGGGAAAGGGTGAGTAAGGCGATCGCGGAAATTCGAGCCGCCTTTCGGTGGCGAGAGTGGCGCCTTGGTGTGACGGTGTTGGCTGTCATCGGGGGACTCTTCTAGAACTCAAAAATATACTCAAAACTGGACAAGGCTACTCAGATTGTCTAGGTTTCTTTTCTAGAGTTCTAATAAACTCTCTAATTACATCCGTCTGAGAGCGATTATTTTCAGAACAGTATTCTTGCAATATCTTCATTTCCCTGTCTGGAAGGTTGACGTTTAATCTAGGCATGATTTAAGATAAGCAAATATTACTCACTCAATTATTGCACACATGCTACTTGGCTTCAAGACAGAGTTAAACCCAAATAATAGGCAGCGAACTCTGTTCTTGAAACATGCCGGGGTGGCTAGACACGCATTTAATCAAGGACTTCAGTACACCCAGCTCATTCTTGATGTGAATAATCTGGCTAAACAAGTTGGCTCAGATACTCATATCAAGTTTCCTTCAGCTATTGACTTGCATAAATGGTGATTTGTATTGAAGACTTGAACATTAAAGGCATGATGGCTAACCATAAGTTAGCTGGAACCATTGGTTTGATGGGATGGTACGAAACAGTCCGGCAACTCAAATACAAAGCCCAATTATACGGTTGTGAGCTTCGAGTTATCGGACGGTTTATGCCCTCTAGCAAGACTCACTATAAGTGTGACTTTTATAATCCAAACCTTTTATTGAGTGACCGGATTTTCTATTGTCCTGATTGTGATGAGTCAATAGACCGGGATTGGAACGCTGCTCTAAATATAGAGCGTTGGGGTCTAGCAGAGGCTCCTTAAGCTACACAGAGTCAGTAAGGCCGACCTCTGACAACGAAGTGTAGAGTAGACATTTAACCGGGTTTGTCCAGGTTTGAGTAGGTTCTACAAAGCGGTTCAAGCTTATTGTTGCAAGTTACGGAGGCGGTGGTTCGCGTTCCCAAAAAATCTCGATGCTTTGTAAAATAGCAAATCGTTGAGGTGAAGTTGCAATCGTGCTAATCGAACTCGTCGATCGCGTTGATTCTGTTTTTATTAGTCTGATTGTCAGTCTGTCGATCGCGGCGATCGCTCTCGAAGTGCGATCGATTTGGATTTACTGGAATCGAGGCTGTTACGCGACGGCGAAGGCGGTGCGGTTACTACGATCGAACCTGCGATCGAACCCAGAAAATCACGCCATTCCCCTCGAACAACTCGACGATCGCGTAGTGCGCTGGCTTCTCGAACATCTCGACGGCGACATTGACGAGAGCGATCGCCCTTGTTTTCGTCCCCGTCGCCGAGGACACCGTTTCGTCTTACTCTCTTATCCTACAATTCTCTGGCGAGGGGTTCCCCGCAGTCCCGTCGCCTTCGCGCCAACACTCCTCACGGCGTTGGGTGTTTTGGGAACCTTCACCGGAATTTATCTGGGATTGCAACAGGTGAGTTTGGAGGCGATCGCAGAAACGGAAACCCTCCTCGCCACCAGTACCCAACTCTTAGCAGGGATGAAAGTGGCGTTTTTTACCTCCCTGTGCGGATTGGGAAGCGCCAGCGGTTTCGTGGTGTTTCTCGCCATCGGCGATCGAGTGCGGATGGGGTGTCGAAACCGAGTGCGATCGCGCCTCGATACCGTAGCGTTTCTCGACTCTCCCGCCCGGATCTTATCCCGTTTGGCCTCGGAAACCTCGGGAAATTCCGGAGTTGACACTCGTATTGTCGAAGAGTTGCAGCAAATTCGCCAACTTCAGGAACGTCAGTTAGCGGCGTTGCGGGGAACCCAGGAATTACAAACCGTTCCGCTTCAGATTGTCGAACGGTTAGAAAATCAGTTCAAACGAGAACTCATCGAACCCATCGCGCAGCAACTCCAACGCAGCGGCGAGTTAACGGAACGCACCCAAACGGCGATTTCTCAGTTTGGCGAACGTCTGGAAACCTCCGTATCGCAGTTCGGGGAATCTATCAACGCAGTTGGCGAAACTCAACGGGAGGCGATGGCGGGGTTACAGGAATTTTCCAACCAACTCGATCGCGCCTTGGAAAACTTCCAAACTCAAACTCAGACGGCGTTACAAGACAGTATGGAAATACAGCGATCGCTCCTCGACGACGTACAGCAACGCACCCAAAATTTGCTCGATCGAAGTCAAACGGCGTTTTCCAGTCAAGCAGAATTGTTGAACGCCGTAGGTGACGAAACAGTAAAAACCATGGAAGCGGCGCGATATCAGTTAACGGCGAGTTTGGAAAATATTGACGAAACGATTCAAGGAACCCGCCAAACGGTAGAAGAGGAATTACAGCGGTTTCGCCTCGATTACCAATACGCTCTCGACGGCTTTTTCTCTCAGCAAAACGAGTTGTTAAAAGAAACCCTCGTCAAACAGCGTCAGAATTTAGAGGAAATCGGAGAACTCTTTGCGACAACGATTTCTGAGGAAATGGGACAGTTAGGAAATGGAGATCGATAAATGTCCGATTGGTGGAACGAAGCAGCGGAAGATTTGAATGCAGAGGAAGAATCGGGAATTTGGCTGTCAATCGGCGATTTGATGTCCGGCTTGTTGCTGTTTTTCGCCCTGTTGTTCGTGACGGTGATGGTGCAGTTAAAACAGTATCAAGACGCCCTCGAACGGCTTCCGGTGGTGGTTCTCAACGCCATCGAACGGGATTTAGGGGGTGACGATATTCGCGTCGATCCCGAAACGGGAGATGTCAGCATCGGCGATCGCATTTTGTTCGATAAAAATAGTGCGGTATTGAAGCCGGAAGGAAAGCAGTTTTTACGAGAGTTTATTCCGGTTTACAGCGATGTCATTTTCTCGAATCCTGAGTTTGAAAATCAGGTTGCTCGTGTTATAATAGAAGGTCATACCAGTTCGGATGGTGACGAGTTAGAAAACTTACAGTTGAGTTTAAATCGTTCCTTAGCCGTGGCGAATTATTTATTTTCAGACGAGTTCAAGTTTGAGAATAAAGATAAATTTTTACAAAAAATTTTAACCTCGGGACGGGGCGAATTAGATGCGAATTTGGAGCGGGACGCGGCGATCGATCGCAAGGTGGTTTTTCGGTTTCAACTCAAACGTCCGAATTTTCAAGAGTTTTTGTCGAAGTAAAATAAATGAGGAAGTTGGGTGAAGCGAACGGGAAACCCAACGAGAGAATTCACCACAGAGACACAGAGGACACAGAGGATTAATCAGATTCGGATTCCGGTTCGGTGTTGGTGGTACCTAAAATCACTTCACCGTTGCGAGTAGCGACTAAATCTAACCGCAACAAACTCGAAGTATAGGTGATATCTCGGGCGATGGCTCGAACTTCGATATTTCCCTCAAGTTCTCCGGCTGCATCTAAAAACGCCGTGACCGTTTCCGGGCGTCCGTCGCCGATTTCAATGCGTTCGGTTAAAATACCTTGGCGCTGGGCTTGAAATCGCGCCGCTTCCACCAGCCAGTACATCTTTTCGATCGCCCCTTCCGGAGTCGTATCATCGAGATCGATGGTGGTAGCGGCGATAATTTCCCCTTCCTCGAAAACCACCTCGTTTCGCATCACCTCAAAAAAGACTTGAACGTTTTCCTCTCCCAAGATGTAGTTTCCCGCCGACATCACGCGAACCACGTATTCGCCGCCATCCGAGAGTCGATCGACCAACTGCTCCAACTCCGATCGCGCAATTTGCACCGTCGGTTCCTCCACCTCCTCCACCCCCGGACGAGTCAATTGAACCGCCACCCGGTTGGCTTCCTGTAACAACACCAACACCGCGCGATCGGCTCGATCCGGGTCAGTGACGCGCACCGTACCCGAGGCTAACACCTGACCGCGACCGATGGCCACGCGACGTTCTCGCAAAAGCTGAAAATTCTGTTCGAGCGATCGCACCTGACGTTCGAGCAACCGCTGTTGCGCCTCCAACTGCGCCAACAGATCTTCCCGCTGAAGCAGCAACCGTTCCTGTTCCCGCAGTTCCCGTTCCTGTCGCGCCAACAAATCTTGGTTTCGCTGAATTTCGCGATCGCGCAACGCCAACTGTTCTCGAACCCGCTCAGTTCTGGCGATCAATTCCCGGCGTTCCGCTTGTAACTGGTCGATTTCCCCCTGAAGCGTCGCCTTTTGCGCCACCGTCTGACTCAACTGGTCCTCAATGCGAGCGATTTCCACCTCCGCCTCGCGCCGCAGCACCTCCGCATCCTCAAGCAGCGCCTCCGTTTGCGCCAACTGTTCCTCCGTCAGCACTTGCTGTTCCAAGGCGTCCGACAACTCCTGAGACACCTGTTCCAACGAGCGGTTCAACGACGTTAACTCCTGTTGGACCTCCTGCTGGCGTTGGCGAGCCTCCGCCAAATCCGCTTCCACTTTCTCCTTTTGCTGCTGCGTTTGCTGAAAATCCCGCCGCGCCGAATACAAATCCTGCTGAATTTCCTCTAACTCAAACAAACCCGTCCGTAACTGCTTGTCCACCGCCAGCAAAATCCCCAACGTAGACGCCGAAATCAGCCCTCCCGTCACGATGGTGACTAACGTAGCCGTTTTGCGGGGTCGCAAGTTGAACAAACTCAACCGCGCTTTTCCCACCTTCGTCCCGATGCGATCGCCCACCGTAGCGATGGCGCAACCGAGGACTAACATAGCCAAAATCAAAACGTATCCCGTGGTCATCGCGTCCCACCACGTACTGCAAAGGGTCGTTTGGGCGATCGAAC
Organism: Baaleninema sp.; assembly: GCF_049974805.1. Taxonomy (NCBI): domain Bacteria; kingdom Bacillati; phylum Cyanobacteriota; class Cyanophyceae; order Oscillatoriales; family Oscillatoriaceae; genus Baaleninema; species Baaleninema sp. The sequence goes on along the minus strand of NZ_JBNGCO010000028.1, from coordinate 38,266 downwards.
CTTCGTTTTTTCCACGACAAAACCACGACCGCCTCGAGCGATCGCGTCGCCTAACGCCCACACCCCAACAGACCCCTTGGGGACGTATCTGGTGGTCATACCTTGCCGTTTCCGAGACACTCTAAGCACACCGTCGCCGAAAAACGGGACGGATGCTATTCTAACCGCTATTTCCGACCGCGTTAAAGAAAGCGATTAAGTAAATTGCTGGCTGAGTGCAACGGGATTGTGAACCGTAATTCTCTTCTTGTGAATCGAAATCATCTTCTCCTGGCGCAGATCCCCCAACAAGCGCGTCACCGTGACCCGCGTCGAACCGATCGCTTCAGCGATCGCTTGGTGAGACAGTTTGAGATCGATGGTAATTCCGTCCGGACTGGGAATCCCAAAATCGCGACAGAGAATTAACAAAAAACTCACCAGGCGCGATCCCATATCCCGGTGAGCCAGCGTTTCGATCATCATCTCCGTCTGCAAAATCCGAGACGACAACCCCTGTAACATCAAAATCGACAAGTCCGGATCTTCTTTGAGGGCTTTTTCCACCTGTTCGATGGGAACCGACAACAGTTCCACCGGAGTAAACGCCACCGCATGATAAAAGCGATCCGAGCGATGTCCCGTAATCAGCGACAGCACACCGAAGACGCTGTTTTCTCGCAACAAGGCGACCGTAATCTCTTCTCCAGCTTCGTACACGCGGGACAGCTTCACCGCCCCTTTCAGTAAAAAATATACCCGTTCGGCGGGATCTCCTGGGAAAAAGATGGTTTTCCCTCGTTCGTAACTCTCGACGACAGGGGGAAAGGTTCCCGTTCCCATCTGCCGAAACACTGCTGCTAGTGGTCTATCTTGCATCGTTACCATCTTCCTCCCCCTGTCCAATGCGTCCGAGTCGCGTCTGGCCCGATCGAGCATACGGGGGCGACTTCGGTTTGACTGACATACCGCGACTGACGCCCGGTACGCACTTTACACTACGGTAAATTGACTCTTCAAAAAAAATTGGTAAAATCTGATACGCTTCTACCGAGTATCGATCGCGAGAACGGCATTTCAACAAAAAGGTTCCCTCACGATTGTAAAATCTTTACGCAACTGCTAGTGATATCTTGACCATATCTTAGCCGAAAGCTCGAACATCTCGAACACGACGGCAAGTCGGCGGGTCAGTCCCCGTCGAACCCGATCGCGAGTGACTACCGACGACATTGATTTAACTTATGCTCGATCTCACAGGAAAAAACGCATTAGTGACGGGAATTGCCAACAACCGCTCGATCGCGTGGGGTATCGCGGAGCAACTCCACAAAGCGGGGGCAAACCTCGGCGTAACCTATCTCCCCGACGATCGCGGCCGCCACGAAAAGAAAGTTGCGAGCCTCGTCGAACCCCTGTCTCCCAGCCTGTTTCTACCCTGCAACGTCCAAGACGACGACCAAACTCGCGCGGTGTTCGATGCCATTTCTGACAAATGGGGCAAACTCGACATTCTCGTTCACTGTCTCGCCTTTGCCGGGAAAGACGAACTCAGCGGCGACTTCAGCGATACCAGTCGCGAAGGCTATATGCGGGCCCTCGAAATTAGTGCCTACTCCCTGGTGCAGATGGCGGCGTTAGCCAAACCCCTGATGTCTGACGGTGGAAGCATCATTACCCTGTCTTACCTCGGCGGCGTGCGCGTCATCCCCAACTACAACGTCATGGGAATCGCCAAAGCCGCATTAGAAATGAACGTCCGTTATCTCGCCGACGAACTCGGTCCCCAAAACGTGCGCGTCAACGCCATTTCCGCCGGACCCATCCGCACCCTCGCCTCTTCAGCGGTGGGTGGAATCCACGAAATGCTACGTCATTTTGAAGAACGCGCTCCCCTGCGTCGCACCGTCACCCAAACGGAAGTCGGAAACGCCGCCGCTTTCCTGTGCAGCGATTTATCTAGCGGTATTACCGGACAAATTCTTTACGTGGATGCAGGTTACGAAATTCTCGGGATGTAGTTGGTGCGTGACAGGCGTAAAACCCCGATAAAAAATGCAGAGAGAAGAGTGAAGGAAGAGTGAAGCCCGATCCCCGGTATCTTAGAGATGTCGGGGATCTTTTTCAGAGTTCTCCCCATCTCCCCATCTTCCCATCTCATTGCAATTGCGCCGAAGCGTTGAAAAAGCGCCGTCCTAACCCTTCGACTAGGATGATGGTGGCGACGAAATTGGTCATGGCGATCGAAAACATAATCAGGATTTGATACGCCGCTGCATCGAGAGGATCGACACCACTTAACAGTTGTCCGGTGATAATTCCCGGAAGGGTGACTAATCCTACCACCATCATCGAGTTGAGAATGCTAATGGTTCCGGCGCGAACGGCGTCTTTGCGATAGGTAGAAATGGCTTGTTGGGGAGTTGCACCCAAACATAAATGGGTTTCAATTTCGAGGCGTTTGGATTTTACAGAACTGACGAAGCGTTCTCCGGCGATGGCGGCGGCGTTCATAGCATTTCCCATCATCATTCCGCCCAAAGGAACGAGATATTGAGGGTTCGACCAAGTTTCCGGTTGACGCAATACCAATGTATTCACGTACAGCAATGTAAACGCCGTTCCGATTCCGATGGCACCCCAAACTAACCCCAGCAAACCGGGTATTTCTGCTTGCATTCGGTTGCGAGCAACGATGGCGGCAATGGTTAACATAACTAACAGTAACGCTGCCATTGCTAGGGGATGGTTCCAGGTAAATACGACTTGTAAAATCGACCCGACCACTAACAGTTGAACGATAGTCCGAACCGTCGCCAGGGCGAGTTTCCACTCTAAACCTAACTGTTGCCATGCTGAAAGTCCGATGGCGATCGCCGCCATTCCAACCGCAATACCTAAGTCAATTAAATCGAGTTGAATCAGCGAATTCATTTTGGATGTTTAAATTGATTTTTAAAGATTTAAATAGTTGAACCTTGGCTGGCGTAGCCACTCTAACTGGCGTCCCGATCGAGCCGTCGCAGTGCGCCCACCATAACGGGTTTACCATAAAAGTAAGCCCGGACGCCGTAAATTTCCACATCGATCGCGCTGCCATCTTTACATTTTCCAATAAACTGACAAGAAAGATGCTTACTTTGTCCGCGAACGCACTTATAAATTTTCTCGGAAACAATATCGTAATGGTCGTCAGAAATCAAATAAAACATCGTTTTAAGAGAGGCTAACTCTTGAGTTTTATAGCCAAAAATTCGAGCGAGTTGTCGGTTAGCATAGAGAAACTTTCCGTCCCAAACTACGATATACAACCCCAGTTTCGATAACCGACTCAAAGGAACGTCTAACGGCGGATGAGAGGTGGGCGGACGAGAAGCTGGGGGACGAGTTCGGGGAGGAGGCGGTGGAAATTTCGATCGAATCCGCAAGGTTTTTGGAAGTTCCGGAGGTACATCGGGATCGGAGGAGGGTTTAGGAGACGCTTCGGGACGCGAGAGGGTAGGTCGTGGCGATCGCTGTGGTAGCCATTGAGGAAGAGAAGATGGCCGATCTTCCGTATAAGACCAAACCAGCTCGAGAACCAACGCCAAACGGTGAGACAGTTCCTGCATTAAATTGGCCGTATCGGCGTGAAAATAAGCGGTCGTGGGGTGAGTCAGGGTGAGAATGCCCAAAATTCGCTGTTTGCGAGAAATCGGCACGCACAACGCCGAACCAGCGGGATGGGGCGCGTTCCGCAGCGGAATCCAGCGTTCGTCTTCTGTGGTATCGGTGACGATGCCGATTTGACGTTCTCGATACACCCATCCCGCCAAACCGCGTTCGAGAACCTGTCCCACGATCGACTGTTTCTGGTCGCGAACCGTCGCGCCTCGAGCTAAGATACTTTCAACCACGACACCGGACTCGTCGAGTAAAAACAAGCTACTTTCAGAGACGTTGGCGATCTGATTGACCGATTTCAAAATTTGCTGGCCGATGGATTTCAAGGCCAGCGAGCGCGTCGGTTTTTCCCCAAATGCCAACAACGTCCGTAGTAACTCCGTTTGAACCTCGCTGAGGGTTCGATCGACCCGCAGGCGTTCGAGTTCTCGCCGGGCCAGGTCTAGTTCTCGGTAAAGTTGCTCTGCCTTTGGCTCCTGTTCTTCCACGGTCGATAATCCATCAAAGAAACCGTTGCTGACCTCAAAGATCGCCTTTGCTTCCCCTCTATACTGACATGGGTCTGGAAAATCATCGGTAAAATCCTCGCGATCGCTCCTTGGGAAGGGTCTTCGGATAACCCTCGTTTCGCGCACGCCGTTCGCCTCTATCTCGGCGATTCCCAACCCTTCGAGAACCAGCGTTCTTTGTCCGCTTTTCCTCCGGATACCGTCAAAATCGAAACTTTTCCCGGTCTGACCGCCGGTTCGTCAGAATTCGATATTTCGATCGATTCCTTGAGCGTTCGCTTTATCTATATTGACATCCCTGGAAGAATCGCCTTGCAACTTACGCCACTGAAATCTCCCGGCAAAACACCTAAATTCGCCGTCTTTTAACTGATAAGTGACGAAAATTCTCCCGATCCCCGCGATCGCTTCCAACGCTCTTCTGCCTTATCCTTTTCCTTAAAAATATAGGCATAACCGAATCGATCGCTGTCGAAGGAAACCGGCTAGCGCCTATGATATCTCGCGTCTGGCTGTTGAACCCAAACCGAACTCCAGCCTCTTGCCAATATCTCGTTTTCCCAAAACTTAACATTATATACAACTTTAGAAGCATATTCTTGGAGTATTTCGATCTAGCATAGAGAATAGACGAACGACTTTCTACCTCGAGCAAGCATGGCTTCTGAAACTCAAGTCAAAGAATATTTAGCCTATTGGTTTCAACTCGGCAAAAAGCTCGTCGTTGAAAAGTCGGGAAAGTCCCTATTACCCGATCCAATTTTTAACGGCGATCGCTACAGTCAAGACTTTGAAAACTGCTGGAAACTTTGCGTATCCCCCGAATCGGGCGATTGTTATCTCGAAGGCACCTCCCAGACGATTCGTCAACTTCTCGAACCCCAATGGGACATCGATCCCTGCGCCCGCTGTCAAATGCCGGTTCCGGTCTTATTGCACGGGACGCCATCTTGTGCCACCTGTCCCTGTCACGATCTCCCCTTCTGGCCCGACGACGAACTCCCGAAACCCCGTTTGCGGGTTAACACGCAAGTGAGCCTTCGCGAAATTTGCCGTCGTATCGTCACCACCGAGGACAGTCGCTCCTCTTCGACCCATTCCCGAAGCAACCTCAACAGCTAACGAGTTCGAGCGATCGACGCCAGATCTTCTCGAACCTTGGGAACCTCATAAGTCATAAAGTCGTAAGCCAGATCCGTATTGGGGAAAATCGCCCGCGCTTCTGCCAACAAATCCTGCAACTGGATATCGTTACCCGGTGCGTACCGGGGGCTAAAGTGGGTCAATAACAACTGTTTGACCCCAGCCCCGAGAGCCACCTGAGCCGCCATCGTCGAAGTCGAGTGTAACCGTTGCTCAGCCATGGACGCATCCAGGTGAGAAAAGGTGGCTTCGTGAATCAAAACGTCCGCATCCCGAGACAGCTTCACAGCATTGTCGCAGTAAATCGTATCCGTACAGTAAGCGACCTTGCGCCCCCGTCGCGGCGGCCCGCAGAGTTGTTTCCCGTCGATTTCTCGGCCGTCAGGGAGTTTCACGCGATCGCCCCGTTTGAGCCGTCCGTAAACCGGCCCGGGGGGAATTCCCAGAGCTTTCGCCTGTTCCACATCGAAGCGGCCGGGACGTTCCTTTTCTTCGACCGCATAGCCGTAAGCCGTCACCCGATGGTCGAGTCGCTCGCAGGTGACGCGATAGTCCTCGTCTTCAAAGAGGAGACCGGGGCGGTGTTTGTGAACCCGAATCGGGTACGACAAATGGGTGTGAGAATAACGGGTACAGGCTTGCAAGTAATCTTCGAGTTGTGGCGGCCCGTAAATATCGAGTCGATCGGGATTTCCCGCCAAACCGATACTCGCCAACAATCCCATCAAACCGAAGACGTGATCCCCGTGCATGTGGGTAATAAAAATTCGGCGAATGCGTCCGACCTTTAAATCACTGCGGAGTAATTGATGTTGCGTTCCCTCGCCACAATCGAACAACCAGATTTCTCCCCGTTCGGTAAGGCGGAGAGCCAAGCTAGAAACATTACGCGCCCGGGTAGGGACGCCCGAACTCGTTCCTAAAAACGTAATTTGCACGCGATCGAATCTCGTGAAAGTCTGCGTTGAGCCGTAAGGCATGGAGCGTTACCTTCGATCCGCATGGCAGCGCGGGGATCGGGGTCTTCAAACTCCTGTGCTATTCTAACATCGACGAGGTCTGTGCTTCTGTGCTTTAGCAATTGTGAGGAGAAAGTAACGGATGCTGCGCTCGAATTCTACAGTGTCTCTTGGCTCTCGAACGAGGCAATCGCAACCGAGGGGATCGCGTTTAACGCCGAAAAAACCGATCGATCGCACCTTAAAAAAACCCTCTAGACGAGTTTGGGGAACCTTTCTCAAAACTTGGTGGCTTTCCTTAATCGGGTGGGCGTTCGTCTGGACGCCTGCCTCGGCTTTAGAATTGCGGGTTGCCATTCGCGAAGACGTCAGCGAACTCACCGTTGGCAGTTCGACCCCCGCCCGAATTCGCGATAGTTCGGGCAATATTTTAGGCAATTTAAGCCGAATGCACGCCCATCTCGCCCGCAGTTCCGGTGGAAGCGTCGCGCTTTCGCAATGGCAAGCCGGACGGTTGTGGATCGAACCGAGCGATCGCGGGTACGTTTATATTGGCGATCGATGGTACCGAGGCAAAGTGCTGTTAGTCCCTCGACGTTACGGCATGACCGCCGTGAACTACGTCGATATCGAATCTTACATCTACAGCGTTCTCGGGGCGGAAATGAGTCCCGACTGGCCGCGAGAAGCCCTCAAAGCCCAAGCCGTCGCTGCCCGCTCTTACGTTCTCTATCAACGACAGCGGTACGGAACTGACGTTTACGATGTGGGAGACGATACCTTTTGGCAAGTGTATCGGGGGATGGAAGAAGAAGCCGCCGCCACCCACGCCGCCACCCACGCCACCCGAGGACAAGTTCTCAGTCACGACGGAAAAGTCATAGAAGCGGTGTTCCACTCCTCCTCGGGGGGACATACCGAAGATGCCGAGGCGATTTGGGACGAAGCCAAACCCTACCTGCGAGGCGTTCCCGATTTCGATCGACAATCCCCCAACTACCAATGGACGGAAACGCTTTCCCAGTGGGAAGTGACGCAACGTTTAGGGGGGGTGGGGAGCGTCTACGACATGAAACCCGAACGCACGACCTCCAACGGCCGCATCGTGATGATGAAAGTCATCGGGGACGGGGGAACCGCCGTCGTAGACGGAGACAGCATCCGCTCGGCCTTGGGGTTACGCAGTGCGCTGTTTACGGTCACCGCCTATGGCGGGTATTTTACGATTTCCGGCCGCGGCTTCGGCCACGGCGTCGGGATGAGTCAGTGGGGTGCGAAGTATCTGGCCGAACAGGGGTACGATTACCGTCAAATCCTTTCCCACTACTATCGGGATACCTATTTGGCTCAAATTCGAGTTCAGTGAGCAGTGAACAGTGAACAGCGAACAGCGAGCCAGCAGTTGGTTGGCTCGAGCGCAACCGAAACCCCAAAAACGCCATTTTTGCGGTGATTTTTCTGAGTTAAGCCTAAGTTTGAAAATCAATACAATTCGTATTCTAAAAGGGTGCAATCTAACCCGCCGTTCGAGACGGGAATGCGACGGGACGCCCGCAATCCCACCCGTTTGGCGAGGTCTTTACTGCCCGTGAGAACGTAAGCCGTCCAACCTTTAAACCGCTGTTTGAACGTATCGCCGAGTTGCTTGTAAAACGCCCCGAGTTGCTGTCGATCGCCCAACCGCTCCCCGTAAGGCGGGTTGCACATTAAAATCCCGCGATCGCAAGGCGCTTCGATATCGCGCACGTCGGCGCACTGAAACCTAATATTTCCCGATAACCCACATCCTTCGGCATTGGTTTTCGCCTGTTGGAGAACCGTCCCATCGCGATCGCTTCCCCCCACAAACGCCGGAAGTTCGATTTTTCTCGCCCCCTTCGCCTCCTCTTTTAACTGTTGCCAAACTCCCGCATCGAAATCGCGCCAAGTTTCAAAGCCAAATCGATCGCGGAACAACCCCGGTGCCACGTTCCCCGCTTTCATCGCCGCCTCCAGCGGTAGGGTTCCCGAACCGCACAAAGGATCTAAAAACGGCATTTCCGGAGAATAATTCGCAATCTCCAACAAGGCCGCCGCCAGAGTCTCCTTTAACGGCGCAGATCCCACAGCCGGACGGTAACCGCGACGGTGTAAGCTGTTGCCGGAACTGTCGAGACTCAACACAGCGCGATCGCGGTGAATGTGGAGGTTGAGGCGTAAATCGGGGTTTTGTACATCTACGCTCGATCGCACCCCAAACTGGTCTCGCTGGCGGTCTACAATGGCGTTTTTCACCTGAAGGGCGCTAAAGTGCGTGTGGTTGAGCTGTTGGTTTTTCCCCGTACAATCGACCGCTAAGGTATTTTCCGGACTGAGATAGTTTTCCCAATCGATGGCGCGAACCTCCCGATACAGCATTGGCGCCGAAGTACAGCGAAACTCCGCCATCGGTACCAGCACCCGAAACAGCGTTCTCCCCCACAAATTGACGCGGTATAACAGCGTGCGATCGCCTGCAAACGCTACCCCCGCAAACTCCGGGCGCACCGACTGCGCCCCCAACCCTTCCAATTCCCGCGCCGCGATTTCTTCCAAACCTCGCGCCACCGTTGCAAAATACTGTGCCATCGCTATTTCGATCCTAATTTCGATCCTGATGTCGATCGCTATCCCGTAAACCGCTCGCCATTGTACCGAACCCCGCCTCAACCCCACATCGTCCGTGCGTTAAGATAGGTCAGTTTGCAAATAACCTGACTTAAGACGATAACGCCATGACCCGAGCCATAATGGAAACCGACAAGGGAACGATTAACCTCGAACTCTTCGACGCAGACGCGCCCAACACCGTAAAAAACTTCGTCGAACTGTCGGAAAAAGGATTTTACGACGGCCTGAGCTTCCACCGCGTTATCCCCGGCTTCGTGATTCAAGGCGGCTGTCCCAACGGAAACGGAACCGGCGGTCCCGGTTACACCATCAAATGTGAAATCAACAAGAACAAGCACGTGGCCGGAACCCTGTCAATGGCCCACGCCGGACGGGACACAGGCGGAAGCCAGTTCTTCATCTGCCACGAACCCCAACCCCACCTCGACGGCGTTCACACCGTCTTCGGCCAAACGGAGGACATGGACGTAGTTCTCTCGATCGCTCAAGGCGACAAAATTCAATCGGTGAAAATCGAGAAATAGATGATGAGGTGAGGAGATGATGAGGTGAGGAGATGATGAGGTGATGAGGAAAAACAATTAATAATTGATAATTTCTCCCCCTCTCCTCGGCTCCCCCTCTCCCCATCTCATCATCGCGATCGTACCATCCTCCCATCACCTCCCTGTTCGTTCTCCGTGGTAGGGAGTACCCTAGTTAAGACTGCAATTCTGTAAAGGAAGTCACTGACATATGACCGCAACGGCTATCAAGCACGAAATTAAAGATCCCGCTCTAGCGCCCCACGGTAAACAACGTATCGATTGGGCGGGTCGGGAAATGCCCGTTTTGGCGCAAATCCGCGATCGATTCGAGCAAGAAAAGCCCCTTGCGGGCATCAAATTAGTGGCTTGCTGCCACGTCACCACGGAAACGGCACATTTGGCCATCGCCTTAAAAGCCGGCGGTGCTGACGCCCTGCTGATTGCCAGCAACCCTCTGTCTACTCAAGACGACGTGGCTGCCAGTTTGGTGATGGACCACGGCATCCCCGTTTTCGCCATTAAAGGGGAAGACGCGGAAACCTACGAACGTCACGTTCAAATCGCCCTCGACCACCACCCCAACATCATCATCGACGACGGGTCGGACGTGGTGGCGACGCTGGTGAAAGAGCGTCAAGACCAACTCCCCGAACTCATCGGCACCAACGAAGAAACCACCACCGGAATCGTGCGTCTGCGTGCCATGTTCAACGATGGCGTGTTGACCTTCCCGGCCATGAACGTCAACGATGCCGATACGAAGCATTTCTTCGATAACCGTTACGGTACCGGTCAATCGACCCTCGACGGCATTATTCGCGCCACGAATATGCTGCTGGCGGGTAAAACCCTGGTGGTGGCCGGTTACGGCTGGTGCGGTAAAGGGGTCGCCTTGCGCGGTCGCGGTATGGGCGCCAACGTCATCGTGACGGAAATCGACCCGGTTCGCGCCATCGAAGCGGTGATGGACGGTTTCCGCGTGATGCCGATGGAAGAAGCGGCTCCGTTGGGGAACTTGTTCGTGACGGTGACGGGGAACAAGCACGTGATTCGCCGCGAACATTTCGAGGCCATGAAAGACGGCGCGATCGTTTGTAACTCCGGTCACTTCGATATCGAAATCGACCTGAAATCTCTCAAGGAGATGACGAGCGAAGTGAAAACGGTGCGTCCGTTCACGGAACAGTACAAGCTCAATAGTGGTAAATCGGTCATCGTGTTGGGTGAGGGTCGCTTGGTGAACTTGGCGGCGGCGGAAGGTCATCCTAGCGCGGTGATGGATATGAGTTTCGCCAACCAAGCTCTGGCTTGTGAGTATTTGGTGAAGAATAAAGGCAAGCTGGAAGCGGGTCTGCACTCGATTCCGGAAGAGATCGATCGTGAAATCGCCAGCTTGAAGTTGAAGGCGATGGGCATTGAAATGGATACGCTGACCCCCGAACAGATTGAATACATCAATTCTTGGCAGTCGGGAACGTAAGTCAGTCAAGCGCGAAGCTTGTAGAGTGTAGGGTGTTTCGTCGAACTCTGCATTCTGAGAAACCCGGTATTTTCGAGATACCGGGTTTCGGGTCGGTGACGAGTCGTTGATGTAAGCTGTTTTTCTCTGTACAACATCTGGAGCGATCGATCTGTGGCTAAGCTTTCTACGGAACTCCACGGTTATTTTTTTGCGGAAGAGCGTCTCGATCGTGTGAAGCTGGCAGACCTTATCGAAATTGCCGGAGAACGGAGTTTCGGCTTTCTGTTCGTGTTGTTGTCGCTACCGTCGGCGTTGCCGATTCCGGCGCCGGGATATTCGATTCCTTTTGGTATTGTGATGTTGTGGTTGGCGTTGCAACTCGTCATCGGACGAGAACGTCCCTATTTCGTCCAACATTGGCTCGATCGCGATATTTCCCTTTCGACGGTGCAGGGGGTTTTGAAAAAGGGTTTGCCTTGGTTGCAGCGGATTGAAGTGCTGTCTCGCCCTCGTTTGAGTGGGATTTGTACGAGTCCCGTCGGGCGAGTCGTTCTGGGTTTGGCCATCGCCCTGATGTCGGTTTCGATGATGGTTCCCATCCCCGGTACGAACACGCTTCCGGCGATGGGGATTTTTATTACGGGATTTGGATTGCTTGAAGACGACGGGGCGATTAGTTTGATGGGATTGGTAGTCTGTGCGATGGGGGGAACCCTGAGCGCACTGATTTTAATTTTCGGCTACGAAGCCGTAAAAACTGGCATCGAGGTCTTGAAAGACGCTCTTTGATGCCAGTCGATATCAGTTGATGCCAGTTGTGGATGGGGGTCGGTTGTTGTCGATGTCCCTTGTCAAGATTCGACGTAATTATTCGACGAACAACGCCCGTGCTGTGAGGGATTTTTCGGCTTCCCGCAACGGTGCGGGGGAAACATCGGGACGAGGGAGAGAGGAGGGTAGGCTTTCGACCTCGAAAGATGCAGTCGGTGCGGGAGAGTGGGCGATTTGCGGGGTGCGCGTCGAGAAGTTGGCAGGTAGCCCCGATACGGCGGCGAGAAAGAGGGCCGCGATGGCGCTTCCGCCCCAAGCCCAGCGTTGCTGTCGGTCTCGGCGCAGGCGGGTAAATACTCGTTCGGCTGTTACTTCCGGCGGCGTTTCGCTGACGGGAACGGGCATTTGTTGCAGTCCGGCGCTGGTGCGTTCGAGACGGCGATAGAGTTGTTTGGCGCGATCGCTCGTCGCCAAGAGTCTCTCGACCTGCTGGCGTTCGGTCTCGCTGGCTTCTCCGTCGAAGTAGCAACTCAGAAGTACGAATAGGTCTTCGTCCTCGGTTGCGGCACGAGCGGATGGCTCGAATCGGTTGCGTTCGTCGTAATCCTTGCGGGTCATAATTGCGTCACCACCTGGCTGTCAGTTGTGGACAGCGACCTCTCTCCTTTAAATTATACTTGCGTATTTTTACAGACGAAAGCCACTGGAAAAAGTTTCTGGGGAAGGATTCGATCGATTCGATCGAACCGGAGTTTTTCCCACGGGATTAATCTCAGAAGATTAATCGCGAAAAAGACGTTAAATCGTTAAAACGAAACAGATAAAAGTGAGAAAGGTTAACTGTCGATATAGTTTTGTAACTGAGCTTGTAAACGATGTCTGGCCCGGGCGATGCGAGATTTAACCGTTCCCAACGACACACCCGTAATTTCGGCGATTTCTTCGTAAGCCATGCCTTCGATTTCCCGCAGGACGATGGTGGTGCGGAAGACTTCCGGTAAGTCGGCGATGGCAACCCGCAGGCGATCGTAAAATTCGTCTGTGGTTAAAGCGTCGTCGGGTCCGGGGTCTTCGGTGGCGATTTCCCATTCTCGCTCGCCGTCTTCGGTGGTAAACGTGGCGTCGAGGGAGAGGGGTTGGCGCACCCGCTTGCGTTTGCGTAATTCGTCGTAAAACAGGTTGGTGGCGATACGGCTGAGCCAGCCTTTGAATTTGACCGGATCTTGCAAGCGGCGGATATTACGGTAGACCCGAATCCAAACTTCTTGAGCTAAGTCCGAGCGGTCCTGCCAGTCTGGGGCTAAATGATATAACACCCGATCGACATAGGATTGATACCGACGCAGGAGTTCGGTAAAGGCGGTGCGATCGGGACGCGCTCCGGCTTGGCAACGGCGCACCAAATCGATGTTAGATAATTGGGCGGGAGAAGGCACGGGAGTTTCGGGAACGGTCGCCGAGGCCGTAGACCAGGATAATGAAATAGAATGTGTCATGGGCATATTTAAGGCGATCGGAGCTACCAAGAAACTTTGACGTCGGATTGATTCTAAGAGTTCCCGATAACTTGCGATCGCCCCGTAGACAGATTGACAAACTGTCCCTTTTTTGTCGTCATCTACCCTGTTCTATCCTAACCTTCGACGTTGGGCTTCAGCCCCGTCGGTCAGCCGTGTTCGGGACGACTTACGAAAAACCATCATGATTTGTATTGTGACGTTTTGTAACGATAGCGGGCGTATTGAGAGGGCGAACGCTGACGCCAAGGCGTTGTTTGGGTATGACGACCGGGATCTCCAAAACCACTCGATCGCCACCTTGTTTCCCCACTGGCCTGACGAGGCCACCTCTCTCGACTCCCCCCTCTATCTCGAGGGTCGCCACGCCGACGGCTCGATCGTCCCCTGTCGCGTCGAATTCCTGAAATCCAATACCACAACTTCTGTATTTTGTCAAGAAATCGAAGAAGCAGCAGACTTACGAGAGCGGTTCGTGCGGTACGCGCCGAGCGCCACGGCCATGTTCGATCGCGAAATGAACTACTTGTTAATTAGCGAGCGTTGGGCGCGAGAATACGGTCTCGAGGAATCCCAAATCCGGGGTCGATCGCACTACGAAGTTTTTCCCCTCTTCCAAACCGATGCCAAGGCGATCGAGCGTTGGAAACACCGTCAAAACGCCTGTCTGTCCGGCAACATCGAACGAGGCAACAACGAACCCTTTCCCCATCCCGACGGCAGCCTCGACTGGTATCAATGGGAAATGAGGCCGTGGTACGCCGAAGACGGCAGCATCGGCGGCTTGATGCTGTGGACGAACAACATCACCACAACTCGACAAATCCAAGACGAACTCTACGCCGCCAAAGAAGCCGCCGAAGCGGCCAACCACTCCAAAAGCACCTTCCTGGCCAACATGAGCCACGAACTGCGAACGCCGCTCAACGCCATTATCGGCTACAGCGAAATGCTCGGCGAAGACGCCCAAGACGAAGGGTACGACGACTTCGCCGCCGACCTTAACAAAATCCGCTCCGCCGGCCAACATCTGCTGTCGCTGATTAACGACATCCTCGATATTTCCAAAATCGAAGCCGGACGGATGGACTTGTACGTCGAAGCCTTCGACATTCCCAGCCTTCTGTTAGAAGTCCAGGCGGCCACGGCCCCCCAAATCGAAAACAACGGCAACCAATTCCAACTCCAGTGCGATCGCGATCTCGGCACCATGTGCGCCGACCTCACCAAAGTCCGGCAAATCCTGATCAACCTCCTCAGCAACGCCGCCAAATTCACCCAAGACGGAACCGTCACCCTCAGAGCCTACCGCGATACCGAGGAGGACGGCCGCCGCTGGGTCGTCTTTGAAGTCACCGACACCGGAATCGGCATGACTCCCGACCAAGTCGATAACGTCTTCACTGCTTTCAGCCAAGCAGACGCCTCCACCACCCGCAAATACGGCGGTACCGGTTTAGGACTGGCCATCACCCGGCATTTCTGCCAAATGATGGGCGGCGACGTCACCGCCGACAGCCACCCCGAACGAGGATCGACCTTCAGCGTTACCCTCCCGGCCGAACCCCTCGACACCATAGAACCCGACATAGACACCCCGTCGCCCAGCCCTTCCCCCATCTCCCAACCCTCCGGCTTAGTCTTAGCCATCGACGACGACCCGGACACCCTCGATCTCATTTCCCGGCGGTTGAGTAAAGAAGGGTTTCGCGTCGAAACCGCCAGTAGCGGCGTCGAAGGCTTAAAACGGGCGCGAGAACTCAAACCCGACGCCATCGTTCTCGACGTTCTCATGGAAGACATGAGCGGTTGGGCCGTACTCTCAGCCCTCAAAGCCGATAGCGAACTGGCCGAGATTCCCGCCATCGTGGCCACCATCGTGGACGAAAAAAACCTCGGCTTTACCCTGGGGGCTTCCGACTACCTCATCAAACCCCTGGACAACCAGCGGTTGACGCGCCTTCTCGACAAATACCGACAGCGCAACATTCTCGGTAGCCTTCCGACGAAAAACCGCATTCTCGTCGTCGAAGACGACGAAATGACCCGAGAAATGATGCGACGCACCCTAGAAAAATTCGGCTGGAACGTCGTGGAAGCCTGCGACGGTCAAGCGGCGTTGGAGGTGGTAGCGGCGAACCCGCCGAACTTGGTGCTTCTGGACTTGATGATGCCGAACATGGACGGCTTTCAGTTTTTGGCGGAATTTCGCCGAACTGGGGACTGGCGATCGATCCCCGTGGTGGTGGTTACGGCCATGGAACTGACGCCAGAAGACTACCAACGTCTCGACGGGTCGGTGGCGCATATTCTGGAAAAAGGGGCGTCCACGCGAGACGAACTGCTTCACGAAGTGCGCGATCGACTTTTCGCCAGTCTCGCCCCCGCAGAAGACAGAGGCGACCTTGAAATGGGACAATAAGAGGCAATGGGAAAATAACCGGAAAATTCCCCTCGCGAGTCGATCGTTTCCCAAGACTCATTCAAACCGCTCGAGTTCGACACGGGTTTCAAAACCGGGTCCCGTGCCAACCCGTCTTCGATCGATCCGCCACTGTTGCATCTTGTCGCCTATGGCTAAAATCCTGCTCGTCGAAGATAACGAAATGAATCGGGATATGCTTTCGCGGCGTCTCAAGCGCAAAGGTCACGTCGTCGTTGTGGCGATGGACGGCGCCCAAGGGGTTGAAATGTCCGTCAGCGAAGCCCCCGATCTGATTTTGATGGATATGGGTCTTCCCGTAATGGACGGTTGGGAAGCCACCTCGACCATAAAAGCCAAACCCGAAACCCAAAGCATTCCCGTTATTGCTTTAACTGCCCACGCCATCGCCGGCGATCGCGAAAAGTGCCTCGCCGCCGGATGCGACGACTACGACACCAAACCCGTAGAATTTCCCCGATTGCTCTCAAAAATCGAAGCCTTATTGTCCGAGTAGTCGATCGTTTCTCCCCATCTCCCCCTCCCCCCATCTGCCAATCTCCCAATCCCCCCTCTCCCAATCTCCGAAACCTAGGATGCCAAACCGGAAGTTCAGATGACCGATTCTCCCACCTCGAACCGCGTGGCTCGATTTACCTGGACGGGGGCGATCGCCGGATTTGGGTTCGTTGCCCTCGCCGGCAGTCTCGACCTCCTAGCTGCATCACCACCTCTCGACGACTTCACCCTTTGGGGTATTTTGGCCGCCTTCGCCCGACGTCACGGCCAAAATCCCGTGTTGTGGGTGGTCGATACGCTACCCTTCGCGTTCGGTTGGTTGATGGGGCAGTGGGGACGACAGGTGAACGTTCAGACGACCTGGCAAGCCCGCCAGCGTCGTACCCTGGAAAAACACAATCAAGCCTTGGTGGAACTGGCCCGAAACCAACAGTTCGAGACGGGTAACGTCGCCGCCACGCTGCGAGGCATCGCCGCCACCGCTGCCCGCACCTCCCAAGTCGCCCGAGTGAGTCTGTGGCAGTACGAAGACGATCGCACCCGTTTGCTCTGTTTGGAAGCCTACGAAGGGGACGGCGATCGCCACAGTTCCGGAACCGCCCTCGCCGCCAGCCACTATCCCGGCTATTTCCAAGCCCTGGAAGCCGAACGGTACTTAGCGGTTTCCGACGCCACCGCCGACCCCCGCACCCAACGGTTAGCCGAAACCTACTTTACCCCGAACGGCGTGGCCGCCGTTTTGGGGGCGCCTGTGCGCTTGGGAGGCAAAACCATCGGCTTAGTCATGCTCGAACACAGCGGCACGCCCCGCGTCTGGACGACGGAAGAACAAACCTTCGCCGCCTCTATCGCCGATTTCGTCGCCCTGGCGGTGCAAACGGGCGATCGAACCTCCGCCGAAGTCGCCCGCTGGGAGAGCGAAGAACGCTTTCGCTGGCTCTCGGAAGCTACCTTCGAGGGCATCGTCATCCACGCCGACGACACCATTATCGACACCAACCAAGCCCTCAGCACTCTCTTCGACTACAGCGACGACGAATTTTTGGGGATGAACCCGTTGGAGTTGTTCGCCCCCGACTGTCGCGATACCGCCGCCGCTCCCTTGCGATCGGGGTCCGAAAAAACCCTAGAACTCGTGGGACGGCGAAAAGACGGCTCCACCTTCCCCATCGAAATTCAAGGCCGCCTCCTGCCCTATTACGGCAATAAAGTGCGCGTGACCGCCGTGCGAGACATCACCGAGCGACAAGAGTCCGAACGCGCTCTGCGACAAAGCGAAGCCCGCTATCGCGCCATTTCCGAACTGGCCTCGGATTACATTTATTCCGCCGAGGTAACCCCCGACGGCAATCCTATCGTCCAATGGGCGACTCAATCGTTCGATCGCATCACCGGATACAGCCGCGACGAAGTAGAATCGATGGGGGGATGGTCGGCGGTGGTTCACCCGGACGATCGCGATCGCGTCCGCCACCGTTTCACTCAAAACCGCGTCGCCGACTGGGAAGGAGTCCTCGAATACCGCATCGTCACCCGCGACGGCGAAACCCGTTGGCTGCGAGATTACGCCCGTCCCAACTGGCAAGAATCGGAAGGGGACAAGGTGCGTTTGCTCGGTGCCGTTCAAGACATCACCCTCTCCAAAACCGCCGAAGCGGAACTCTACCGAGCCAAGGAAGCCGCTGAAACCGCCAACCGCTCCAAAAGCGCCTTTTTGGCCAACATCAGCCACGAACTGCGAACCCCCCTCAACGCCATCATTGGCTACAGCGAAATTCTTCAAGAAGAAGCGGCAGAAGAGGGCAATACCACCACCGTCGAAGACCTTCAGAAAATTCGCACGGCGGCGAATTTCCTGCTGACTCTGATTAACGACATCCTCGATATTTCCAAAATCGAGGCGGGGAAAATGCAGCTTTACGTGGAATCCTTCGCGCTTTCGGCGTTAATCGAGGAAGTGCGCGTCACCATCGATCCGATGATGGAGAAAAACGGCAATCGGTTAATCCTCGAGTGCCAGGAAGATTTGGGAGAAATCGAGGCCGACGTTACGAAATTGCGGCAAGTGTTGCTCAACCTCCTCAGCAACGCTGCTAAATTCACCGAAAACGGTACGGTGAGCCTCGCCGTGCGGCGTTATGCAGCGGGTGAAACGGGAGATGTGGCCGAGATAGATAGTGCAGAGATTGAAGGCGATATCGTCCTCTTCAAAGTCTCGGATACGGGAATCGGTATGACCCCCGAACAAGTCGAACATCTGTTTGAAGCCTTCACTCAAGGGGATGCGTCTACAACTCGCAAATACGGGGGAACGGGACTCGGACTGACCATTAGCAAACGGTACTGTCAAATGATGGGGGGCGACATCTCCGTTAACAGTGAAGCTGAGGTCGGTTCGGAGTTCACCGTCGTCCTTCCGGCGTTTTATGGGGATGACCGGGTGATGGGATGATGGGATGATGGGATGATGGGATGACCGGATGATGGGATGATGGGATGATGGGATGATGGGAAATCTCCTCACCTCCTCACCTCCTCACCTCCTCAGCTCATCACCTCCTCATCTCCTCACCTCATCATCTCCTCAGCTCATCACCTCACCTCCTCACCTCCTCACCTCCTCACCTCCTCACCTCATCATCACCGCACCTCCCTAAAGCGGGAGGCTTCAAATTGCGATAAAATCGGGTACGATTGTCCAACTTTGCCATTGTTATTAGCCCGTGCGTGTAGACCGATTCGATCGATCTCGATCGCAACGTTGGCGACCCCCGTTGTACTCGCTCGGCATTGTTCCCTCTGACTTCGCGGGAGTCCACTGAGGAATTCATGGAATGACATCGCTCGAAAACGCCAGCGTCCTGGTCGTAGACGATAACGAAGCCAACCGCGATTTACTCCGACGACGACTGAAGCGACAAGGCTATCAAGTCACGGTTGCGGAAGACGGGTTTCGCGCTTTGGAACTGATGCGAGAGCAACCGTTCGATTTGGTGTTGCTCGATATCATGATGCCGCGAATGAACGGCTATCAAGTTCTCGAAGAGGTGAAATCCGACCCCGACCTTCGCGATATTCCGGTTTTGGTAATTTCTGCTCTCGACGACCTCGATAGCGTGGTTAAATGTATCGAACTGGGGGCGGAAGATTATCTTCCTAAACCCTTCAATCCGATTTTGCTGAAAGCGCGAATTGGAGCCTGTCTCGAAAAAAAGCGCTTACACGACCAGGAAAAGGCGTATCTGGAACAGCTGCGGGTGGAACAGGAGAAGTCGGAACGTCTGCTGCTGAATATCCTTCCGCAACCGATCGCGGAACGCCTCAAGCAAAACCCCCGCACGATCGCGGATAGTTTTACGGATGTCAGCGTCTTGTTCGCTGATATTGTGGGTTTTACGAAACTCTGGTCGCGTATTTCTCCGACGGAACTGGTGGAACTCCTCAACGAGATTTTTTCGGGGTTCGACGAATTGGCGGAAAAGAACGGTTTGGAAAAGATTAAAACCATCGGCGACGCCTATATGGTGGTCGGCGGACTTCCGATTCCTCGGGAGGACCACGCTGAAGCGATCGCGCAGATGGCCTTGGATATGCAGCGACAGATGGCGCAGTTCAATCAAGGCGATCGCGAACCGTTCAGTATTCGCATCGGAATCAACACCGGCCCGGTGGTGGCGGGGGTCATCGGGACGAACAAGTTTATTTACGACCTTTGGGGCGATACGGTCAATACCGCCAGTCGCATGGAGTCCCACGGTATCGCCAATACGATTCAGGTGACGGAAGCCACTTACGAACGGTTGAAAGCTTCTTTTTGCTTCGAGCGTCGCGGTGTTATCGAGGTGAAGGGAAAGGGTAAAATGACCACCTATTTACTGCTCGATCGAAAGGAAAATTGGTAAAAACAACCGTGTTGCGGATAGTTAGAGGTTGGAAACCGGGAGTGTTGGGGACTGCGATCGCTTCGCTGCTGGCGATCGCTCCCGAGGCGAAGGCTCAAATGGCGTCGTCTTGGGTACAGCCTTGTGTTGAGGAGTTGGTCGAGGCGGAGATTCTGGAGGCGTCGCCGGAACGCCTCAACGTTCCCGTCACTCGTGCGGAATTCGCGCAAACCCTCGATCGAACCCTCCAACAAACGCGCTCCCAGGAGGCGGAAACCCCCACAGACATAAGGTTTACCGACGTTTCCTCGGACGCACCGGAATTCGAGGCGATCGCCAATTTGGAACGGTTGGGATTTTGGGAGAGTTTTCTCGATTTAGTCTTCGACAGCGATCGAAAACTGGCGCGGTGGGAAATGTGGGTGGCGCTAACAGACGGATTGGACTATCAAGCCGCACAAACGCCGCGATCGCTCCTCGATCGAACCTATCGCGACGCGATTCTCGTTCCCCCGGAAATCGAGGAATCGATCGCCGCCGCCACGGAACGCCAAATCGTCGTCGTTTCCCCCACTTACGAAGACGAACGCTGGCTGTATCCCCAGCGTCTGGCCACTCGCGCCGACGTCGCCGCGACCATGTGTCTGATTCTCGCCAAAGACGGATTTCCCAACCCCATCCCCCAAGACTACGTGGTTCGCGTCACAATTCCCGAAATTCGCGGCGTCTGGCTGACGAACGTAGACAGCGAGGTGTTGTTTTCCCGGCGCGAACTCCGTCAGGCGATCGATCGCCTGCACCGCCTCAACTTCAACACCCTCTATCCCACCGTTTGGAACTGGGGATACACCCTCTATCCCAGCGCCGTCGCCGAACCCGTCATCGGACGCGCCGTCGATCCCGAACCGGGACTGCAACGGTACGATATGTTAGCTGAGGCGATCGAATACGGCCACAGTAAAGGCTTGCGGGTCATTCCTTGGTTTGAATTCGGCTTTCAAGCCCCCTCATACTCAGAACTGGCGCGGCGAAACCCCAACTGGCTGACGCAGCGTTCCGACGGAAGCCAAACCATCATGGAAGGGGAACACGAGCGGGTTTGGCTCAATCCCTTTCATCCCGAGGTACAGCAGTTTATCCTCGATTTGTTGGTCGAAATCGCCAGCAACTACGACATCGACGGAATTCAACTCGACGATCACCTCGGACTTCCCGTCGAGTTCGGATACGACGAGTACACCGTCGAACTCTACCGCAGCGAACACGACGGCGCCGATCCCCCGGAAGATTACACCGATCCCGATTGGATGCGCTGGCGAGCCGATAAAATTACCGAATTTGTCGATCGCGCCTTTCGCGCCGTGAAAGCCGTCAATCCAGACGCCGTTTTTTCCGTCTCTCCCAACCCCCAACATTTCGCCTATTCCCGATATTTGCAAGATTGGGAACGTTGGGAACGCCTCGGATATATTGAAGAGTTAGTTTTGCAGGTGTATCGGGAAGATATCGATGTGTTTGCGATGGAGCTACAACGGCCGGAAGTGGAAGCCGCAAGACGCCACATCCCAGTTGGCATCGCCATTTTGACCGGATTGAAAAACCGACCGATCGAACTCGATCTGATTCGACAAAAGGTTAGAAAAGCCAGAGAGTTAGGTTTTTCAGGACTGTCGTTTTTCTTCTACGAAAGTCTCTGGAATTGGTCGGAAGACCCGCCAGAAGTCCGAGAAGCGGGATTCGCAGAACTGTTTCCCGAGGCAGTTGTGGCGCCAGATGTTATTGAGTGATGATGAGGTGAGGAGATGATGAGGTGATGAGATAATGAGGTAATAATGAGGTGGGGAGATTTCCCGATCGTACAGTCATCCCATCATCCCATCACCCCATCATCCCATCATCCGATCCGCCTGGGGTCATACTTTTGAGGGAGAGTTGTATGGTACGAACATCGTCTAAACCGTTGACGCTGGAGGAGTTTCTCGAACTCCCCGAAAACAAACCTGCCAGCGAATATATCGACGGAAAAATTCTTCAGAAACCGATGCCTCAAGGAGAACACAGTACGCTACAGGGGGATTTGGTCAGTACCTTGAACGGAACGCTGAAATCGTCCAGAGTTGCACGGGCGTATCCCGAGTTACGCTGTACTTTCGGGGGGAGATCGATCGTTCCCGATGTCTCGGTGTTTCAATGGGAACGTATCCCTCGACGGCCGGACGGTCGAGTTGAAAATATATTCAATCTTTCCCCAGATTGGTCGATCGAAATCCTCTCGCCACACCAACGCCAAACCCAGGTGATTCGTAACCTTCTCCACTGTTTGAACCACGGGAGCCAAATGGGTTGGATTATCGATCCCGAAGAATCCTGCATCTTTGTCTACGATGCGGCCAAAGCAGTACGGGTGTTTGAAGAAGACGAGGCAGCTTTACCCGTACCCGAATTCGCCGAAGCGGTACAGTTGACGGTGGGGGAAATCTTCAGTTGGTTGAAAGGATAGCATTTTGGTTTGAATCTCGCGCCAAAAGACCGAGGAAAAAGAACCGACAGCGTGTCGGTTTCAGGTTATTTCTCCACGGAAACCGTTACCGCCGCCACTGCAATTAACATATCGTCGTTTTTGTCCTCGAGTTCGGGAATGGCGCGACCCACCGTCACCATCCCCCCAGCTTCTACGGTGAGGGTTTTCTGTCCGAAGGGTAATACCGAGAGAACCTCGTCTTTCCGCACCTGTTCCGGGTAGGGGACTGCCACCTGTACGTCCACGTACATTTGATTCGGGTGGTCTAATCCCGCCACTTCCCAGACGCCGGGAAGGGCGTTGTGGGCGATGGCGTTGCGAACGGCACGTTTGGCGGCTACGGTGGGGTCTTGTCCGTGTTGGTCGACGCCCATGCCCATCTCGATAATCAAACGTTGGCGAGTCATAGAATTCTAGATAATCGGTTCAGCGTGCTAGATATCGTCGCATCAATTGGCTGAGATTTCTACCTGCAGGTCGCAGAAACCCCCCTAATCGTTTCGGTTGCACTCACTAGGCAGGATAGTGGGGATTTTCTAACCTATAGATAGGTAAAGGAATCAATCCCAAGTTAAACCATGAATCCTCTTTCTCAGTCTGTTCCCGAACAAGGTCAAAATCCACTGTGGAAATATCTACAGTCGATGCCGCCGGAAACGATCGAACGTCTTTCCAACCCCAGCCCCGAGGTGGCTCAGGTGATGGAACAGAATTTAATGGGAATGTTGGGGGGACTGCCTTCGGAACAGTTCAACGTCTCGATTACGACCTCTCGCGAACATTTGGGAAAATTGCTCGCGTCGGCCATGATGAACGGCTATTTCCTCAACAATGCGTATCAACGGATGGCTTTCGAGAAGTCGTTGCACGGGACGGAAAGCAACGAGATCGATCGATAACTCTTCGGTTGGGCGATCGCACTCCGCAGATATTTTACGCAGATATTTTACGCAGATATTTTACAGAGAGACGCCCCCGGCGGGTGTCTCTCTTTCGATCGGTTTTGGGTGTTTTCAGAAAACAGCTTTTTAATGTCCCTGGAACCTGGAAAGTCGAGGTTTGCTCAAACCCGATTTGGCGTAAATTTAACCGAAGTTGTAATGTTTGCGAACGTCTTTGACGATGTTCCAGGTACAAGACATTCCTTGAGGAAAGGTGACGAGATCGCCTTTTTGAATTTGAACGGGTTCGCCCCCGTCTGGCGTTACGATGACCTCTCCGGCTAACAGATAACAGGTTTCCCGTTCCTCGTAAGTCCAGGGGAATTCTGAAGCTTCTTTTTCCCAAACCGGCCAACTGGAAACGCCGAGTTCTTGCAGTCGTTCGGAACTGGGTTGGCGCTCGATTTTAATTGCGTTCTCTGTTGTTGCAGTCATTTTCGTATCTGGTTCGATAGGGTTTGACGTCCTTTGAGACTAGAAGGAAGTGCTTAAAGAAAGTGTAACGTCAAGCGATGGCTTGACTCAAGAGAACGCTTGACTCAGTTGCGATCGACGCGCGAGATCCATAGTATCTTGAATATATAGTATCTTGAAGATACTGAGAATCGATGACAATACGTAAGTTTAACAATTATAAATTTTTATGATTTACATCAAAACCGTTAATTAAGCTACAGTAGAAATAAGTAATTGATGGTAAAGAATTGGCATTATGGGAAGAAAAGCCAAACTCAAAAAACTGCGAAAAACCGCCAAAACCGATCCCAAAGCGGCGAAACGGACATCCAACTTCGACGATACGCAGTTTGTGAAGGACTTACAGCAACAAGGATACGACCTGAAGGTAGGCGATCGCGCCCCTGATATTCCCGAATCGAACCCCGAACCGCAAGTTTAAAAGGAGATGGGGAGAGAATTTCCCGATCGTACCATCACCCCGATCGTACCATCACCTCCCCCGCTGCCAAATTCGACTGTTGGAGCGATCGCGCTCTATGTCAAACTAGAGTATGTCGAAATTTTAAGCATCGATTCGATCGCCCAGAGGCGGCCGGGTCGATGGTTCTGTGTCGTCTCAACCATTCCTCATGGGCAAACAGCGCATTCTCTCCGGTGTTCAACCGACAGGTAACTTGCACCTCGGAAACTATCTCGGGGCGATTCGCAACTGGGTCGAAAACCAACACCAGTACGAAAATTACTTCTGCGTGGTGGACTTACACGCGATCACCGTCCCCCACAACCCGGCTACCTTGGCAGCGGACAGCTACACGATCGCGGCGCTGTACCTCGCCTGTGGCATCGATCTCGACTGTTCTAACATTTTCATTCAATCCCACATCAGCGCCCACAGCGAGCTGACGTGGCTTCTTAACTGCATCACCCCCATCAACTGGCTACAGGGGATGATTCAGTTTAAGGAAAAAGCCCTCAAACAAGGGGAAAACGTCGGAACCGGACTCCTCGATTACCCGGTTCTCATGGCCGCTGACATCCTGCTATACGATGCGGACAGAGTCCCCGTCGGGGAAGACCAAAAGCAACATATCGAACTGACGCGGGATTTGGTCGTTCGCATGAACGACCAGTTCGGCGACCCGGAAAATCCGGTGTTGAAAATGCCCGAACCTCTCATCCGCACGGACGGGGCGCGGATTATGAGTTTGACGGACGGGACGAAAAAAATGTCCAAGTCCGACCCCTCGGAAATGAGTCGAATTAATCTCCTCGACCCCCCCGACGTCATTACCAAAAAGATCAAAAAGTGCAAAACTGACCCCGTGCGCGGTTTGGAGTTCGACAACCCCGACCGCCCTGAATGTAACAACCTCTTAACGCTGTATATGCTGCTGTCGGGCAAGGATAAAGCCACGGTCGCCAGCGAATGCGCCGATCTGGGATGGGGTCAGTTCAAGCCGTTGTTAGCTGAAACGGCGGTGGAAGCCCTAACTCCAATTCAGACGAAGTATAAAGAGGTAATGGACGATAAGGGATATTTGGAATCGGTTCTGCGTCGCGGCCGCGAAAAGGCTGAATCGATCGCCCAAGCAACCCTCGATCGCGTCAAAGATGCGATGGGTTTCTCAAAACCCCTTTAGTCCCGAATTGCTTTTTTATGGAATCTCGTAAATAGTATGACTGTTTTCCGCAACGCCGTCCTGTCGAAACAATTTCTAATTACCGCTGAAGTCGCCCCTCCCAAGGGGGGAAATCCCGCCCATGTGGTAGACATGGCACGGGGTTTGAAAAATCGCGTCCATGCGGTGAACGTCACGGACGGTTCGCGGGCGGTGTTGCGGATGTCGTCTTTGGCAGCGTCGGCGATTTTGTTGCAACAGGGAATCGAACCGATTTGTCAGATGGCCTGTCGCGATCGAAACCGCATTGGACTGCAAGCGGACTTGATGGGCGCCCACGGCTTGGGGATTCGATCGATTTTAGCCCTGACGGGCGACCCGGTGAAAGCGGGAGATCATCCCGGTGCCAAAAGCGTCTTCGATATGGAATCGGTGCGCTTGCTGCGGGTTATCGACAAACTCAATCGGGGCATCGATTTCAACGATAAACCCCTCTCCGACGGGAAAACGGACTTGTTCCCCGGTGCGGCGGTCGATCCTCAATCTAAGAGTTGGTCGGGGTTGCAGCGTCGTTTCGAGAAGAAAGTCGAAGCGGGGGCGCAGTTTTTCCAAAGTCAGTTAATTTCGGATTTCGATCGCCTGGACAAGTTCGTGACGAAAATCGCCTCGGCTTACGACAAGCCGATTTTGGCGGGAATCTTTCTGATTAAATCGGCGAAAAACGCTCGGTTCCTTAATAAAAAAGTGCCGGGGGTTCAGATTTCTCAGGAGATTATCGATCGACTCGAACGCTCTTGCGATCCTTTACGAGAAGGAATGACCATCGCCGCCGAACAAGTCCGTTTAGCCCGCGATCTCTGCCACGGCGTCCATATGATGGCCATTCGGACCGAACATTTGATTCCCGAAATTCTCGACATGGCCGGCGTCGAACCGATTGAGAATTGAGAATTGAGAATTGAGAATTGAGAATTG
>NZ_JBNGCO010000028.1:0-11650 GCF_049974805.1 Baaleninema sp. | reverse complement strand
ATTGAGAATTGAGAATTGAGAATTGAGAATTGAGAATTGTCTTCACCGATCGCGATCGAAGCCGTATCGCTTCTGTGACGCGATCGTAACAATTAAACTGGGTTTCAAAAAGTCTTCACCCCATCCCCAACCCCCCGATCGTCGGGGGGCGAAGGGGGGATGCTTGGGGGGATAGAGGCGCTTGTCGGGTTGGGAAAAACCAGTATTTGAGATTCGGATTCCGTATCAGGCTTTCTTTGGAGGTGCATCCCCCCTACCCAGATTTTGTATTCAAATTCACCAATTACACCCTAATCTCCGAAGACCCATCAACGCTTGGGTGGCAACTCTTCCAAAATGCGGAAGCGCACGTGATTGATGGCCAAATCTCCCAAGGCGACTTCTTCCTTGGGAATGCGTTTCCCGTCGCGGACTAAACTCTCGAATTTCACCCCTTTGACGAGTTCGATGTGATACCAGGCTAACCCCATGAAAAACCGCAGGGGATGAGGACCGCGATCGTGCATATCGTCCGGGTTCGATTCCATGGGAATCCAACCGTAACCGGGAATGTAGAATTCTAGCCAGACGTGGTTGAAGTCCGGTTGCATGGCCACTTCCCGATATTCGGCGCGATCGGGACATTTGTAACGGCCGACAGTGCGGCAGGCGATGCCGTTGAGTCGCAGCAGTGCCAGTAAAATCCCCACGTATTCGCCGCAAGACCCCATCCCTCGCTTGAGGACGATATCGGGGGTGTCGATGTGGGGTTTGATGCCGTATTCGAGTCGATCGTAGACATAATCGCGGATGTTGAGAACTTGGCGTAACAGGTTGGTTTCGGTGCCGATGGCGTTGCGGGCTGCCCGTTGGACGGTTTCGGTGTCCATGGCCAAGTTGTCGTTGTCCACCAAATACCGCTGTTGGTATTCTGGCGGCATTTCGGGCAAATCGTCTACGTCGCGGGGTTTGAAGTGATATTTGATGCCCCGGACTTCTAGGATGGCTCTCCATCCGAAAATTCGGGCTTCGTGGGGTTTGAGGCGATCGAACTGAAAGACGGCGATGGGCTGTTCGTCGATGACGCGGGTTTCAAAGGGTAGCCCCACGGGTTCGATATGGCGGACGGTTTGACGAGGGGTATCGACGGGGAGGGCGATGTGCCATTCTAAGGCGTCTAATTCTACGGGGTCGAGGGGGGAAAGTTCCTCGACGTAGGACATTTCGATGAGGTAGCCGTTCGAGAGGGTGTAGTGTTGGTTTGGGTCGTGGTAGACGTGCAGGGGGTGGACGAAGGTTCGATCGCGAAAGGTGAGTTGGTAGGGGTTGGCGGAGTTGGGATCGTCGCGAATGTAGGGTTCTTCCATCGCATAGGCGACGTAGAGGATATTTTCTTGAAGTTCGGGATGGTTGTAGAACGTGAGGGCGGTGGGAGTGGGAAACGGCGTCAACAAGCTAAACAGAATCGCTCCGGTACCGCGGTCCATACAGTACACGGTTTGTTCGATGGTATCGGAGACCCAGAGTTCTTCGCCCCGCACGCAGAGGTTTTCGACGCCGACGCCGGGGGCGTAGAATCGCGTGATTTCCCGTTGTGTCTCGCGAGAGAAGACGTAGATATAGGCTTCTTTTTGGCAGGTGATGTAAACGGCCGGCCCGCATAGGGCCACCCCCTGAACGGCGTAGGGGAGGGTGACGAACCGCTGGGGCGTGAAGTCGTCGAGGGTACAGTAATAGACGGTATCGCCTCGGCTAAACCAGAGGGTGTTTTCCCACAGGCAAAGTCCGGCCGCCCCGACGAAATCCCCGGCGTTGTGAGGGTTGAGAACGCGGGTATCGTCGGTTTTGGGGTCGATGTCGATGAGATACCCTCGCACGGAATCGACGGCGATAAGGCGGTCGTCGGTAGCGGTTAAGCCGTGGAGGGCGTAAACGCCGTAAGGTCGAAGGGTCTGTAGCCAAGGATTGGTCTTCATGGGCGCGATCGAGTTGGACAGTCGAGCGACGGTGAAACTACACTAGCATCCTTGAGGTCGGCGTATGGTCGATCGCAATCTTGACATTTTTTTAGTTTTGTGGTAAATGATTGTTTTTGTGGTAAATAATCCAACAGCAAAGCGTCAAGATTCGAGTTCGGCCAGTTCCAACCAACGCAGGGTTGCATCGTCGATGGTTTGAGTGAGTTCGGCCAGTTGTAACGACAATTTTTCCAGTTCTTGATGTTCGCTGGGGGGATTTTCGTAAAGCATCGCTTCGAGTTCGGCTTTTTGCGCTTCGAGTTGGGGAATTTCGCCATCGAGTCGTTCTAATTCCCGTTTTTCTTTATACGACAATCGCCGAGGTTTGTCATTTTTCTGGGCGTCGTTTTTCTGAGAAGTTTTCGCTGGAGTGGTGGCTTTGGCTTGTGCGGCGATTTTTTCAGCTTCGGCTTGTTTGGTGAGTTCTTCTTCTCGCTGTTTGTACTCGAGATAAAGGGAGTAATTTCCGGGGTATTGTTTGACGGTTCCGCCACCTTCGAGGGCGAAGATTTTATCGACGGTGCGATCGAGAAAATATCGGTCGTGAGATACGACGATAACGCAGCCGTTAAACTCTTCTAAATAGTCTTCTAAAACCGCTAAGGTTTGTACGTCTAAATCGTTGGTAGGTTCGTCGAGAATCAAGACGTTGGGCGCTCCCATTAACACCTGCAACAGGAACAGACGCCGCTTTTCGCCGCCGGAAAGTTTGTGAAGGGGGGCGTATTGTTGGTTCGGGGAAAAGAGGAACCGTTCCAACATTTGAGAAGCGGAAATTTCGCTTCCGTCGGCGGTTTTGACGAAGGTGGCTACTTCTTTAATGTAGTCGATAACTCGCTGGTTTTGGTTGGCGGACTCGATTAAACTTTCTGAATGTTGGTCGAAATAGCCGAAGTGAATGGTTTCGCCGATGTCGACGGTTCCGCTGTCGGGTTCGACTCGTCCGGTGATGATGTTGAGTAAGGTGGATTTTCCGGCGCCGTTTCCGCCGATGATTCCGATGCGATCGAACCGTTCAAAGTTATAGCTAAATCCTTGAAACAGGGTGCGATTTTTGTAGGTTTTGCCGATATTTTCGAGTTCGATGACTTTTTTGCCGATGCGACGGCTGGCGGTGGAAATATCCACCTTACCGAGAGATTCCTTGAATTCGGTTTCTTGCAGGTCTTCAAACCGTTGAATTCGGGCTTTTTGTTTCGTACTTCGCGCTTTGGCGCCGCGTCGAATCCAAGCCAACTCTCGCCGTAAGAGGTTGGCGTGCTTTTGTTCCTGGCTGGCGGCGGTTTCTTCGGCTTGGGCTTTCTTTTCTAAATAATAGGAATAGTTGCCAGAATAGCCGTATAAATCGCCGCGATCGACTTCTAAAATTCGCGTGGTTACTTTGTCGAGGAAGTAGCGATCGTGCGTGACCAAAACCACCGCCGCCGGATATCGCTGTAAATAGCTTTGCAACCATTCCACCGATTCCGCATCCAGATGGTTCGTCGGTTCGTCCATTAATAATAAATCTGGCTCGGCTAACAACGCCGCCGCTAAAGCGATGCGTTTGCGATAACCTCCCGACAGGCTTTCAATCTTGGCGTCGAAATCTTCGATGCCTAATTTCGAGAGAATAATTTTCGCTTCCGTTTCCAAATCCCAGGTTCCGGAGGCGTCCATTTGTTCGGTGATGCGGGTGAGTTGAGAAAGGGTGCGATCGAGGTCTTCTCCCGTTACGTGCGCGACGCGATGAGACAGTTCCTCGTACTGACGCACCAGGGACATTTTTTCACCGCAATCGGCGAAAACTTGTTCTAAAACCGTGCGAGATTCGTCGAGTTCGGGTTGTTGCGGAAGGTAAATAATCCGATAGTTGCGGTTGGCGAGCCGCTCTCCTGCGTCGAACGGCTCTTTTCCGGCCAAAATTTTTAATAATGTGGATTTTCCCGAGCCGTTGGTGCCGATTAACCCGACTTTTTCACTCGGTTCGATGCTTAAGGTCGCATCCCGTAAAATTTCTTTAATTCCAAAGTCTTTTTCAATCGATTGTAATGTTACAATACTCATAAATCGATCCGACTAAAATCGGAGTCTCTCGTCGAAATTTGAAGCGATTTCGTTTGAATCTACCAAAACTAATTATAATCTAAACGGGAACCGATCCTCGCAGCGATCGACCCCTTGAGACTGCTCGCCCCCGCGAACCGTCACCCTTTGCGATATTTGTTGCATCTCTTTTCGCCCAGTCCGAGACTGCTAACGCTACAAGCACCAGGAGATCGATCGACCGTGTCCTTGAGGCAACGCCGTTTAACGGTTCGCAGCGACCTGAGCGTCCTGCTTCGCGTGCAGGAATGGTTCGAGGATTTTTGCCTCCAACACAAACCCCTTTCTTCTTGGACGGACGCGCGACTATACTGCCTCAAACTGGCCATCGCCGAAGGATTCAGCAACGCCGTGCGCCACGCTCACCACAATCGCCCCCCCGAGACCCCCATCGATCTCGAATTGAGTCTCTACGACGATCGCCTCGAAATTCGCATTTGGGATTACGGCGATCCCTTCGATCCCGACGCGGTAGAAGAACCGGAACCGGGAACCTTACGTCAAGGGGGTTATGGCTGGTTTTTACTGCGGCGACTCTCCGATCGTGTCCTCTACGAACGCTGTAGCGATCGCCGCAATTGTCTGATTTTGCAAAAACATCTGGAAAAGAGATCTCAGCAGGAGGCGATCGATCCGTAGACGATCGATCGCCAACGGCAGCCGATCGATTTCCTATACTAGAAGGCAAAACGCTCGCACAGACGGAACAGATGAAAAAGGCATTGATTTGCGGGATTTCCGGTCAAGACGGTTCGTACCTCGCCAAATTTCTCCTCGATCGCGGTTACGAAATCTGCGGTACGTCCCGCGACGCCCAGATGTCATCCTTCCGAAACCTCGTCCGGTTGGGCATCCGCGATCGCGTCAAACTCGAATCCATGACCCTGACAGACTTTCGCAGCGTCCTGCAAGTCCTCGACAAAGCTCAACCCTACGAAGTCTATAACCTCGGCGGTCAAAGTTCCGTCGGCTTATCCTTCAACCAACCCGTCGAAACCCTCGACAGCATCGCCACCGGAACCCTCAACCTCCTCGAAGCCATTCGCTTTATCGGCGCTCCTATCAAACTCTACAACGCCGGTTCGAGCGAATGTTTCGGCGACACGGGAGGCGAAGCCGCCGACGAAAACACCCCCTTCCGTCCCCGCAGTCCCTACGGCGTCGCCAAAGCCGCCGCCTTCTGGGAAGTGGCCAACTACCGCGAAGCCTATGGCTTGTTCGCCTGTTCCGGTATTCTCTACAACCACGAATCCCCCCTGCGCCCCGAACGCTTCGTCACCCAAAAAATCGTCGCCGCCGCCTGTCGCATCGCTCAAGGTAGCCCGGAACGGCTGTATCTCGGCAATACCTCCATTCAGCGAGATTGGGGTTGGGCGCCGGAATACATTCAAGGAATGTATCGCATCTTGCAACAGGACGCCGCCGAGGACTACATCATCGCCACCGGAAAAACCTACAAACTTCAAGATTTCGTGGTGTCGGTATTCGAGTATTTAGGCTTGAACTGGCAAGACCACGTGACGACGGACGAAAGTTTATATCGTCCCACAGATATTTCTATCAGCCGTGGCAATCCCAGCAAGGCAAAGGACAAAATGGGATGGGAAGCTCAATACGATATGCACGATGTCGCCCGGATGATGGTGGACGCCCGTATGAACTCCGAACCCACCCCCGCTTGACGATCGCTCTGGTACTGTTACGCTTCGCTGTACGGAACTCCGCCCCATGAAGGATAAGCCTCAACCCCCCCTCGCCCCCCCTCACGTTTTCGTTTTTCTGGAAATTTTTGCCTGTGAGGGCGGTATTCAATCTTACGTGAAAGACATTCTGTACGCCTACCAACAGGCTGCGATCGCCTCGAAGGTCTCTCGATTTCCCCAAGCGGAGGTGTATTTGTTGCGCGATTCCGTTGATTGTGACAATCCCTTCGATTCCCGCAAAAACCCCAATGCCCCGAACGTCTTTCGCTTTCACTATTGTCAGTCCGCGTGGACGTGGTTGGGGCGGTTTCGTCTGGGGGGGGCGTTGCTGCTGCGGTGTTGGCGCCGACGCCCTCAATGGATTGTCTGCGGACATATCAAACTCGCCCCACTGATACAGTTTTTGGGAGGCTGGTTCGATATTCCCTATACGGTGATGACCTATGGGAAAGAGGTTTGGAAACCCCTCGGATCTCGCTATCGACAGGCGCTATGTCAGGCGAAAACCATTTGGACGATCAGTCGTTACAGTCGCGATCGCGCTTGTGCGTCCAACGATCTCGATCCGGGTAAGTTTAAAATGCTCCCCTGTGCGGTGGATGGGGAGGTGTTTTCCCCCGCCCCGAAACCGCCACATTTGCTCGATCGCTACAACTTACAGGGGTCTCGGGTGTTGATGACGGTAGCGCGGCTGTGGTCGGGGGATATTTATAAAGGGGTAGACGTGACGATTCGCGCCCTCCCGAAGATTTTAGAAGTTTGTCCGGATGTGAAATATCTCGTCATCGGACGCGGCGACGACCAACCTCGCTTGGAAAATCTCGCCCGAGAGTTGGGAATCGGCGATCGCGTCGTGTTTGCGGGGTTCGTTCCTACGGAAGAGCTACCAGACCATTACCGCGTTGCCGATGCTTACATTATGCCCTCTCAAGAAGGGTTCGGAATCGTTTATCTCGAAGCGATGGCGACGGGAATTCCGGTGTTGTCCGGGGATAGCGACGGTTCCGCGGACCCCCTGCAAGACGGACGCCTGGGGTGGCAGGTTCCCCACCGCGATCCCGAGGCGGTAGCGACGGCTTGTATCGAGATCCTGCAAGGGAGCGATCGCCGTTGCGATGGGGACTGGCTGCGTCAGGAAACCTTAGCCGCCTTCAGCAGCGAGGCGTTATCGAGGCGGTTGCGGGAGATTTTGCCGCGCTCTTGAGGTGATGAGATGATGGGATGAGAGGATGATGGGATGATGTGACAGGGAAAACTCTGTTGACTGTTGACTGTTGACTGTTGACTGTTGACTGTTGACTGTTGACTGTTGACTGTTCCCCGATCCTCACATTGTTAAAATCGAAGTAATTCAATCGAGCGTCGAGTCTGATAAGGATACTGTCGTGAATTCCAACGATCCCAATATTACTCAACTGCAACTATCTGGGCTGAGCTTCTGGCTGAGCGTTTTGCTGGTTATCTTTTTGCTCAGTGCGGTGGGGTTGGTATGGTTGGTGAAGTCGATATTTCTGATTTTGGCGCTGTTGCCCTTGTTGGGGATTGCGGCGGTGTTCGGCGTGCGCTGGTGGGTGGGGCGCAGTTTGGTGCGCGATCGCTGTCCGGTGTGTAACTTTGAGTTGGTGGCTCTCGAACAACAGGAACGGTTGCAATGTCCCAGTTGCGGCGAGATGCTGACGATCGAAGACAAGCAGTTCAAACGCAACGCGCCGCCGGGAACGATTGACGTGCAGGCGATCGATGTTTCGACGAAATCCATCGACGAATCGAAGTCTTAACGGGTGTTTTTGACGGCCGCCGACGGCTCGATCGAGTTCGCTAAGATTGAGAGGAACTGGCTTAGGCTATCCCGATTTCTTTGATAATTTCACGAGATTCTCCAGAGATTTTTATGAACGTAACCCCGTTTTGGACGATGCTGCGATCGCCGAAAGCCTCGTTCGGCCTCGTCGGCGCGATGCTGGCTTGTGTCGCCCTCAGTAGTTGTTCCTCTCCCGCGCAGTCCAACGACAACGCCGCTGTTTCGGAGGATTTGGAAGCGCAAGTGCTGCAAATTATCCGCGACAACCCGGAAGCGATTCTGGAGTCGGTGCAGGCGTACCAGCAACAACAGCAGGAAACGGCGCAAGAATCCCGTCGCGCTGTCGTTGCGGAAATGGCCTCCGATCCGACTTCGGTGATTGGCGATTCTCCGGTTAAAGGGGCGGAATCCCGAGAAATTGTCATGGTGGAGTTCTCGGATTTTCAATGTCCGTTTTGCGCCAAGGCTCACGAGACGGTTAACGAGTTTATGGCGCAATACGGCGATCGCGTGACGCTGGTGTACAAACATCTTCCCCTGGTGAGCATTCACCCTCAAGCACTTCCGGCGTCTCAGGCGGCTTGGGCGGCTCAGCAACAGGGACAGTTTTGGGAGTATTACGACGCTCTGTTTGAAAATCAAGACCGTCTCGGGGAAGAGCTTTACGTGGAAATTGCCACGGATTTGGGTTTGGATTTGGCACAGTTCGATCGCGATCGCAACAGCGACGAATCCTTACAAGCCATTCAAGCTGACCTGGAACTGGCTGACGAATTGGGACTCAACGGAACCCCCGCTTTCTTTATCAACGGCGAGGGACTATCTGGGGCGGTCGATTTGGCGGAATTCGAGGCAGTTCTCGATCGCGTCGTCGCTGCTCAGTAACCGCTTTGAAAAAATTCGTCTTTTCTTTAGACAAACCTTGACAAAACCGGTCTCCCTTGAGGTTTCTAGGCTGAGAGGGGAGACCGACGGCGTGTTTTAACTGGTTTTACAGTTTTTTTTAGCTACGCATATTTTAATTTATTTGTCAAGAGATGTTCGGATAGACCAAATTGATATATCAATAAAGTGGGTCTTAACATCTAGATTACCTAGTTATGCTTTCCCTCGAGTCAAAAACAAACCGCGACCGCCCCGAGATCGGTCAATCTAACCGCATTCTCGCGGTGGAGGACGAAGACCTCATCCGAGATATGGTCTCCCTCGCGCTGGAAGATGAGGGATATCAGGTCAAAACCGCAAGCGACGGGCAAATGGCCTTGACGTTTCTCCACGACCCGCAGCTACAACCGGGCGAGTTTCCGTTCGATTTAATCGTATTAGATCTGATGCTACCGCAGGTGAACGGTCTCGATCTGTGTCGGTTGTTACGACAGCAAGGAAATCCCGTTCCGATTTTGATTCTCAGTGCCAAGGGCAGTGAAACCGATCGCGTCCTGGGGTTGGAAGTCGGCGCAGACGACTACCTCACCAAACCCTTCAGCATGAGAGAACTGATCGCTCGCTGTCGTGCGTTGCTGCGTCGTCATCGTTTTGGATTCGCCGCTCAACCGATGGTGTTACAGTTTGGCGATATCCTGCTCTATCCCCAACAATGTCGCGTGGTGGTGCGCGGCGAAGAAGTCAACCTCGCCCCGAAGGAGTTTCGCCTGCTGGAACTGTTTATGAAATCCCCTCGCCGCGTGTGGTCGCGGGAACAACTGCTCGATCGCGTGTGGGGCTTCGATTTCGTCGGTGACAGCAAAACCGTAGACGTTCACATTCGCTGGCTGCGAGAAAAACTCGAAGAAGATCCCAGCAATCCCCAATACATTATTACCGTGCGGGGCTTCGGCTATCGGTTAGGTTAGAGAGATGTATTTTCGCTCTCTTCTCGCCTAATTTTGGAGCCTATGTCGGCGGTTGTTGCATTTATCTTCGGGTTAACAGTCGGATTGGGAATCGGTCTGTGGCACACTGCGGTCAGACATCGTCAGTGGAAGCGCGTCCTGCGAGATTTGTCTCCCGAAGTTTCGGCGGTTCGTTTGGCACCGGCGTCCCAAATGCGACTGGCGTTAACTGAAATGAGTCAACGTCAGGTGGAACTGGAAACCGATTTATCCCTGTTCCAGCAAGTGTTGCGACAAGCACCTTGGGGATATTTGCAAGTGGATGCGGAAAACCATCTGGTGTGGTGCAACGATCGAGCGCGTTCGCTATTGCAAATTCAACAGTGGTCGCCGCAGTCGGAACGGGTACTGCTGGAAGTGGTGCGCTCTTACGAACTCGATCGACTCATCGAACGCACCCGGACTGAAGATCGTCCCCTTCAAATTGAATGGTTGTTTTACGCGCCTTCCTTCGACGCGGACGAAATCGACAGCCAACAAGGCCAAACCCTACGAGCCTATAGTCTCCCCCTTCCCGAGGGAAAGGTGGGTGTTTTTTTAGAAAACCGACAGCCGATCGTGGATTCGATGCAGTCCCGCAACCGCTGGATGTCGGATTTAGCCCACGAGTTGCGAACGCCGCTGACTTCGATTCAATTGGTGGTGGAAACTCTGATCGATCGCCTGGAACCGCCGATGAAAACTTGGGTCGAACGGTTGCTTCCGGAAACCCAACGGCTGATTCAACTGGTTCAGGATTGGCTGGAACTGACCCATTTAGAAGCCAATCGATCGATTCCCACCGAAGCCGTGGAATTGAAGCCCTTAATCGAGTCCGTTTGGCGCACTCTCGAACCTCTGGCCGCTCAAAAACAAGTCCGTTTGAGTTACCACGAACCGAAACCCCTCTACGTAGAAGGAGACGAATCGCGGCTGTACCGGGTGTTTCTCAACCTCCTCGATAACGCGGTGCGTTACAGTCCCGAAAACAGTACCGTTCGCGTGGAAGCTGAAGACCTCGGGGGCGATCGCCTGCGGGTTCACACCATCGATTCCGGTTCGGGGTTCGACCCGGAGGACTTACCCCGTATTTTCGATCGACTCTATCGCGGCGATTCGGGGCGGGGTCGATCGCAATCCCGCCACGGCGAAGCTCTACCCGTCACCAGTAGCGGCAGCGGTTTGGGACTGGCCATCGTCAAACAAATTATTCTCGCCCACGAGGGGACGATTACGGCCAAAAACCACCCCGAAACGGGCGGTGCGTGGTTGCAAGTTTCTCTTCCTCAAGCAGAATCCCCAGAAATATGAAGACAAGGTTAACGACTTTCTAAATTTTTCCTAAAAATTAGCAACGCACTGTAACAAGTTAGTGCGAAATATGCTAAATCAAAAAACTTGTCCCACAATGGAGAAGTCACAATAGGATCGATCGGCGTCGTGCAATCTCGAGTGAACTTCTCCTCCTCCAAATTCAACTCTAGTCGCCAAGACCTCCAGCGAAAACTCAAATGTCTCCGACAAGACATTTTGAGGATGGGGGCGTTGGTCGAACAAGCCTGTCGGTTGAGCCATCGCGCCTTGTTCGATCGAGATTTAGCGGCCGCCCAAGCCCTCATCAAACTCGACAAACAGATCGATCGCTTCTACCGACAAATCGAATCCGACAGCATCATGTTGCTGACGCTTCAAGCCCCCGTCGCCCAAGATTGCCGCGTACTGGGGGCTTTTATGCAACTGGTGCGCGATCTCGAACGCATCGGCGACTACGCCAAAGACCTCGCTGAAATCGCCGTCAAACTGTTTCCCTATCCGCCCCTAGACTGTATGTCCGAAATCGAGCGGATGTCGCGAGAAACTCAAGCCATGCTGGCCATGAGTTTAAAAGCCCTCGTCGATCTCGATCCCGAGGCGGGACATCAAATGAAACAGAAAGACACCACCGTAGACGACGCCTACGATCGCCTTTACCAGCGCCTCGCCTACCAACGAAACTATCCCGGTATCCTCGAACCCGTCCTACTCGTCACCCTGGCCATTCGCCACCTCGAACGCATGGCCGACCACGCCACGAACATCGGTCAGCGCGTGACTTATATTGTGACCGGCCAGCGGGGGTGATGCTGGGGAGATGGGGATTGACATCCTCACCGCCCTAGAAGGACGGTGATTCCTACCCACAGGTAGTTACTG
>NZ_JBNGCO010000027.1:0-46935 GCF_049974805.1 Baaleninema sp. | reverse complement strand
TAGATGCCGATATTGCCAAATGTTTCGACAGGATTGACCACGGTGTACTACTAGAAAAGCTCGATGCATTTCCCGCTATTAGACGACAAGTACGCGGCAGCCTTGGTACTCATGACAAGAGCCAAGTTGTTGAGGAGCCGTGTGAGGTGAAAGTCTCACGCACGGTTTTGAAGACGAGTCGGGTGGGCGACTGCCCGGCTTAGTTTAATCAAAGCCTCACCAAGTCCAAGCCATCGACGAAGCAATTCGGACGACTCAGTTCGTCCGCAATAAAGTCTTGCGTTACTGGATGGATAATTGAGGCGTGGGTAAGGCTGAGTTATTTCGATACAACACACGACTGAGAAAAGAGTTTAAGTTTGTTGAAGAACTCAACTCTCATGCTTGCCAAACGGCAGTTGAGCAAACCCTGAGAGCCCTTACCCGTTTTTACGAAAACTGTAAAAACCAAGTTACTTGATAGCAATACCAAATAATTCGTGGCCAAATCCCCGTTCGGTTAAGGGCTGTGCGAGATCCCCGGCATCTCCAAGATGCCGGGGATCGATGCCGGGATCGATGCCGTGGATCTCGAGACACTCTGACCTTCCTTCGAGGTTGAGTTTCACTTCTGCTAGGCTCTTCGCCGTTTAGGGTGACAGAAAAACTGACTTCACGAGATTTCAGGGGTTTTGGCTCTCGATTCTCCAGGTATTTGTATTTTGCTATACATTTTCCCCCGCAAACGGCGGAGACCCTTCTGCTAATTGACACAATTGACTTAGGATTGCTATAGAGAGAACCACAAGGGTTTCTCTTTCGAGATTCCAGTTGACCCCACCCATCCTATGAAATCCCCCATCGCCACTGTTATTTCAAGAGCCGATGTAGCGGGACGCTTTCCCAGCGAAACCGACCTCGCGACCGTACAGGAAGAGTTAGAACGGGCGGCAGCTCGTCTCGAAGCGGCTGAAAAGCTCGCCGTCTATCACGATGCGATCGTTCGAGATGCCGCCGATTCGGTATTGCCCCGTTACACCAGCTCGCGCCCCCCAGGAGCGACGGCGGTAGCGTCTCAAGATACTGTCAGCCAAGGCTATCGGGAGATCGATCGCTATTTACGGGCGATTCATTACTGTTTGGTTGTCGGAAGTCCGACCCCCCTCACTGAGGCGGGACTTCCCCGCAAACGTAGCGGTTCTCCGACGTTACCGCTACCGCTCGAGATTTACGTGGCAGCTTTGGAGTACCTGCGCGATCGCGCTTATGCCGGGTTGAAACTCTCTCCTCCGGCTCTGGTGGAGTTGCGATTTTATTTGGAGTACGCCATTAGCGGTTTCAACGGCACTCTTTGATGTGACCTCTTGACGCGACATCGATCGCTATTCGTACCTGAGCTGCGCGATCGCCCCGTTAAGGGAAGTTGTTTTTTAACACTCTATACCACAAAAATCTATATTTGTCAATATTTAATTCGCTTCAAAAAAAGGCGATCGCGTCAGCTTCGATTCTCAGGGGCAATTCAAAGCCTTCAAAAACTTTGTTTTTCAGTCGATAAACTTCAAAGAGACAAAAAACAGGCTTTTCAGCTCTCTCGACGGGCGATCGAAACGGGAGGGGAAATCGACTCACCGTTGAAGGGAATCTCCGCAGCAGCGTTGATTGCAACGCCGCGCCAGGATGTCAGGCGAATTCCGGACGTACCATCGGCTCGCTGTCCGATCTCCGTAGAACTTACCAGGAGAACTTACCCAG
This sequence comes from Baaleninema sp., assembly GCF_049974805.1. Classification (NCBI taxonomy): domain Bacteria; kingdom Bacillati; phylum Cyanobacteriota; class Cyanophyceae; order Oscillatoriales; family Oscillatoriaceae; genus Baaleninema; species Baaleninema sp. Next base: position 45,201 of record NZ_JBNGCO010000027.1, on the reverse strand, counting down.
GAACCCGGTTTCTGAACCGAAAAGTACGCCACTCCTGCTCTAGTATCCAGAAATTGACAGAAACAAGAGTCCCCCGCTCTCAACTGAAGACGAAGGCAATCAATTTATTCTTAATTATAACCATCTCCGACATTCTCTAGAAATTGAGATCCATTAAGAGCTATGCAGAAAAGGTTATAAAACTTAAAAACTCCTCAAATTTCACCCCAACCCCCTCGATTTCAGACGAGGCGAGAACCGAACCCTGTATTTTCTGAACCCTAAAATTGAAAAAAACGAGTCGACCGAGTAAATTTGCTACCCTAAAGAGAGAAGGTTATCTACGATATTTTGTGTTTGTTGCTTCCCGTGTCGAAATCTAAACTTTGTTCGATTCTTCTCTTATTGACGCTAACCAGTTGTGCAGGGAGTCCGTGGGGCGAGTCCCTGCAAGACTCTTTCGCCGCCGATCCCCAATTGCAAGACGAGACGCCTAGGCCAAGCCCTAGCCCGAAGGAGGGAACCTCAGAGGAGGCGCTCCCCGACAATTTCCCCGATGCCATTCCTCGCTACACCAACGCTCGTTTGGTTCAAACCGATGCTGAGGGCGATCGCGTGCGGACTCAATGGCAGAGTTCCGACCCCGCCAACGTCATCGCACAGTTTTACAAAAGCCAGTTTCAAGATAACAATTGGCAACTGCTCGAAACGGACGAAACGGGCGATCGCATCACCCTAACCGCCCGTCGCCAGGGTCTCGACGCGACCCTCTCCGTGCGTCCTCACCCCGAAAACCGCGACACGGAACTCGTCATTGAATACCAGAGTTCTTCCCCAAGCAATACTTCAGACGCCAATACTTCAGACGCCAATACTTCAGAGTCCGAGACGCCATCCCCGACACCACCACCTCAAGCCCCCGACGCCACGCCAACTCCGTCCGCCGTCACCTCCACTCCTACGACTGAATTCAGCGACTTAGCCAGCGTATCCGACCCCCTGCGCCCTTACGTCGAAGACCTAGCCGCCCTGGGGGTTCTCACCGCCGCCCCCCCTAACAGCGATACCTTTTCCCCCGATTTAGCCGTATCCCGTCGCGAATACGCCCGTTGGCTCCTCGAAACCAACAACAAACTCTATACCAACGACCCCGCTCAACAACTCCGCTTGGCGTCTCCCACTTCAACGCCAGCGTTCCAAGACGTACCTAGCAGCGATCGCGACTTTCCCGTCATTCAAGCTCTCGCCGAAACCGGAATCGTTCCGAGTCCCCTCAGCGGTGCAGAAACAACCGTTCAGTTCCAACCGGACGCGCCCCTGACCCGCGAAGATATGCTGCGCTGGAAAATCCCGCTCGACCTGAGACGGGCGCTTCCTACCGCCAGCATCGACGCCGTGAAGGAAACCTGGGGGTTTCAAGATACCTCCCGTATCGATCCCGACGCCCTGCCAGCGGTGTTAGCCGACTTCCAAAACGGCGATCGCTCCACCATCCGACGAGCCTTTGGTTACACGACTCTGTTGCAACCGAAAAAAGCCGTCACCCGCGCCGAAGCCGCCGCGAGTCTCTGGCGCTTCGGTTATCAGAGCGAGGGACGCTCGGTGCGAGACCTGCTCGATCGAGAGTAAAGCGTGAAGCCTCAAAAATAGGAGGTTTCATAGGAAGACCTTTTCCCCCTGGGGCTGCTCGAATTGGAGGCGCGATCGCTTTTCGTTGTTCTCGTTGCGCTTTGTAGCCCTGTTGCGTCGTCTATCTAGTCCGCCGTCCATGAACTCTCACAGACGCATTAAATTATTCGTACTGGATCTGACGCTCGTGTCCTTCCTCGTTGTCGGTGGTGGCAGTGCGCTCTTTTTTCAGGCGGCTATGGAACGGGAACGGACGCATCTGAGTCAAATCGCCCGCAGTCGAGTCGCCCTCATCCGCGCCATTTATGAGGAAACGGGAAATCCTAATGAAACCTTAGCGCGACTGTCAGCAGAGCTGAACCTTTCTTTAGAAGACAACGGTGGGGACGACCCGCTCAACCCCAATATCACCCTCGTAACGCGAGAAGAAGGAATCGTTTGGCTGCTCGATCGCAGCGTTCGCTCTGAATTATCCGCAGCCAACCCGAAAACCGCTGAGTTTCTACCCATCGATCGCGCCTTGGAAGGCAAATCCGGAACCGCGATCGCGCGATCGCCAGACGGACAAAAAGTTCTCACCGCCTACGAACCCATACCCTCTCTCCCCTGGGGCGTCGTCGTCGAAGTTCCCCTCTCCGACGTTCGCGCCCCTTTCCTCCGAGTAGGCTTTTACACCCTGGCCGTGGTTCTCATCGTCGATATTATCAGCTTGCTGTTTCGCCAACGCCAGGAAAACGCCGTCATCCAAGAAATTCAAACCCTCAACCGAGAACTGGAAACACAAGTTAAACAGCGCACCGCCGAACTCACGCAAGTCAATCAAAACTTACAAGCACAAATCCAAGACCGAAAGCGAATTGAAAACGTACTGCGAGAAACCAGCGATCGCCTCGAAGCCATCCTACAAAACGTCGCCGACGGAATCGTCGTCTTCGGCCGCTACGGCGAAATCGTCTACGCCAACGACGCCGCCGCTCGCCTCGCCGGATACGACGACATCGGACAAATGGTCGCCATCCGCCGCCCCGTCGCCCCCCATTACGACGTTCTCGACGAAGCCGGACAGATCGTCCCTCGCGAAGAATTGCCTCAAAACGCCGTTCTCGAGGGGGCAGCCAGTCACATTCAAACCCTCTGCTACCACGATCGCACCACCCAAGAAGAGCGCTGGGTGTTCGTCAAAGCCACCCCCGTATTCGACGAAAAAGGACATCTCAACTTAGCAGTCGTCGTCACCCACGACATCACCGATCGCGCCAACGCCGAAGCCGCCCTGCGCCAGAGCGAAACCCGCTACCGCCGCATCGTCGAAACTGCCTCCGATGGCATCTGGATTATCGACGCCGACACCATCACCACCTTCGTCAACCCCAAAATGGCGCAAATGCTCGGCTACCGCGTCGAAGACATCCTCGGGCGTTCCATCTTCGAGTTCATGGACGACACCGATCGCGACATCGCCGCCGACAAACTCGCCCGACGCCACCTCGACACCGTCCAACAATACGACCTCAAACTTCGCTGTCGCGACGGCTCCCAACTCTGGACGATCGTTTCGACGACCCCCGCCTTCGACATGACCGACGGTTCTCTCGGCTCCCTCGGCGTCACCATCGACATCACCGAACGCAAAATCGCCGAAGAAGCCCTGCGAGAAAGTGAAGAACGCTTTCGCGCCATCTTCGACCAAGCTGCGGTGGCGATGGTGGTGATGACCTTAGACGGTCGGTTTTTCCGGGTCAATCAAACCTTTTGCGAACTGTTGGGTTATTCTCGCCCGGAACTGCTGGAACTGCGCCTCGGCGACATTACCCACCCGGCGGATTTGCGAGCGACTCACGAACGCCTAGCCCAATTGCGAGAAGAAAACCGCGATCGCTACTCCCTTGAAAAACGCTACGTCAGCAAGCGGGGCGCCATCGTCTGGGTCAGTTCCACCGTCTCCATCGTGCGAGACGGGAGCGGTTCTCCCAAATACCTCCTAGGGGTCGTACAGGATATCAGCGAACGCCAACGGGCGCTACAGGAGTGGGAAACGGCAGAAACCGCCCTGCGACAAAGTGAAAAACGCTTCCGTACTCTCGTTCAAACCGCCGGAAGCGCCATTATCGCTCTCACGGGAAACCGCCAAATCGTTGAGTGGAACCAAGAAGCCGAGCGGCTCTGCGGTTGGACGCGGCCCGAAATGCTCGGAGAAAATTACTTTACTCTCTGTATTCCTCCCGCTTGGCGCGATCGCGTCGCCGCACAGGTCGATCGCGTCTTAGAAGGTCAGCTCGTCCGCGACTTCGAGCATCCGGTGTTCGACGCCAAGGGTGATACCCGAGAAGTCCTGTGGAACTTCAACCGTTGGTACAACACCCAATCGAAACAGTGGGAAATCGTCGCCTGCGGACAAGACATCACCGAACGCCAACAAGTTCAAGCCGCATTGCGGGAAAGTGTCGAACGATTTCGGGCGATTTTCGAGCAGGTGGCGGTGGGCGTGGCCTACGTCACCGGAGACGGCACCATCGTCGATGCTAATCAGAAATACGCTGAAATCTGCGGTTATCCTCTCGAGGAACTGCGATCGAAATCCGTCGAAACGCTCATTCATCCCGACGATCGCGGAGACTGGCAGTCTTGGACGAGCCGTTTGCTGGGAAACGAACTGGAATCTTTGTCGCGGGAAATACGCTATCTGCGCCGGAACCAAGCGGTTATCTGGGTCAACCTCACCGCATCGGTGCTGCACGACGCTAAAGGACGACCGGAAAACCTGCTCTACGCTATCGAGAACGTCAGCGATCGCAAACAAGCCGAAGCGGACTTACAACGGGTCAATCAAAAACTCACGGAGAACTTACAGGAACTGGAACTCCGCCACGAGGAAATGGTCAACCTCAGCCGCACCAACGAATTTTTACAAGCCTGCGCCTCCCTCGAAGAAGCCTACGAAGCCCTCGGGGACTTGCTGCGCCCCCTGTTTCCCGGCTGTTCCGGCGGACTGTTTCTGCTTGAAGAGGAAACGGAAATTCTCAAACCTGTCTCGGTTTGGGGTATTCCCTTGGAGGAGACGATGGAATTTGTCTCCCATTCCTGCTGGGCTTTGCGCCTGAGTCGTTCTCACTGGAGCGATCGCCAAACGGGGTTGTACTGCGATCACTTGCGGACTCCCTCCCTTCCCATGGAATCTCTCTGCGTTCCGGTTATCGCCCAAGGGGAAACCCTCGGACTGTTACAAATTCAATCTCCCACCTCGGGCAGTCTCACGGAAGCCAAGCAACATCTCGCCCGTACCGTCACCGAACATATCGCCCTGACACTTTCCAACTTGCAACTGCGGGAAACCCTCAAAAGTCAGAGCATTCGCGACCCCCTGACGGGACTGTACAACCGCCGCTATTTAGAAGAATCCCTCGATCGCGAACTGCGTCGCGCCCATCGCGATAACGATCCCTTCAGCGTTGTCATGTTGGATGTCGATCGCTTTAAGCAGTTTAACGACAAGTTCGGTCACGATGCCGGAGACGCCGTTTTAGAACGCCTCGGAGAATTTCTTCAGCATCAAGTTCGCGGTTCCGATATCGCCTGTCGCTACGGCGGAGAAGAACTGACTCTGGTGTTACCGGGCGCCTCTCTCGAAACTGCCCGCGATCGCGCCGAAAATATCCGCCGAGGCATCGAAAACCTGCACGTTACCAGCAACGGTAAAGCCGTCGGCCAAGTCAGCGTCTCCCTCGGCGTCGCATCTTTTCCCGATTGCGGCATCACCTGGGAAGAGATTCTCCAAGCCGCCGATATGGCACTATATCGCTCCAAAGCCAACGGCCGCAATCGCGTCACCGTCGCCGAACCATCGATAATTGATAGTTGATGAGGAACAGTTTCCGTAGGGGGCGTGACTTGCCAAATCGGGTGTCGAACCTGAGACCGATACATAGTCACGCACCGCCCCCTCATCTCCTCATCCCCTCATCAACTCCCCATCTCCTCCTCCAGGGCTTCATAGGTTTTATAGCCGCCGGGGATGTTGTAGGCGTCAAAGCCATTTAAGCGTAGGGCGCGAGTGGCGTAGTATCCCCGTTGTCCCACTTGACAGTAAATCCACAACGGTCGATCGCGGGGGAGTTCTTCGAGACGCTGCCGCAGTTCTGACAAAGGGACGTTGGTGGCGTCTTCGACGTGACCGGCCTCGAATTCGCCCGTTTCTCGCACGTCTACTAACAGCCCGTTTTCCTGGGATTGTTTTTCGGATAACTCGTGCCAGTGAACCACTGGGGCATCTCCCCGCAACAGGTTGGCGGCAATCATTCCGGCCATGTTTACCGGGTCTTTGGCTGCGCCAAACTGAGGTGAATAGCAGAGTTCGGCTTCTTCGAGGTCGAACACCGTCGCCCCTTGTTGAATCGCCATGGCGATCGCGTCGATGCGTTTGTCTACCCCTTCTTCACCGACGGCTTGCGCCCCGAGAACTTTGCCGTCTTCGGGAGAAAACAACAGTTTCAAATTAATGGGTTTAGCACCAGGATAGTATCCAACGTGGTGTCCGGGGTGCAAATAGATTTTTTCGTAGGGCATTCCCGCCCGTTTGAGGGTTTTTTCGCTGGCGCCGGTGGAGGCGACGATTTGGTTGAATATGCCACAGACGGAGGTGCCTTGTACGCCGCGAAAGGCCACGTCGCGCCCCATCATGGCGTCGGCGGCAATGCGTCCTTGACGGTTGGCCGGCCCCGCCAGGGGAATTAACGTCCAGTCTCCGGTGACGAAATCTCGCACTTCCACGGCATCCCCCACCGCCCAGATGTTGGGATCGTTGGTTTGCATTTGGTCGTTGACGCGAATTCCGCCCCGTTCTCCGAGTTCTAATCCGGCGTTTTTGGCCAGGGTGGTTTCGGGACGGACGCCGATCCCCAGGATGACGAGTTCGGCGTCGTGGGTTTGGCCGGATTGGGTTTTGACGGTGAGGCGGCCGTCGGAGTGGCGATCGAATCCAGCTACGGCGTCGCCGAGTTGTAAGTTGATGCTGTGGCTTTGTAGGTTGTCGTGAACCGACGCCATCATTTCCGGGTCGAAGGGCGGCATCACTTGGGGCAACATTTCCACGAGGGTGACAGAAATTCCCCGATGGACGAGGTTTTCTGCCATTTCTAAGCCGATGAAACCGCCGCCGACCACCACCGCCCGTTGGACTTGGTGTTGGCTAATCCAATCGCGAATTTGCCGACTGTCGGGGATGGTTCGCAGGGCGAAGATGCCGGGGTGGTCGATGCCGGGCAGGGGCGGACGCACTGGGGCGGCGCCGGGGGCGAGAACGAGGCGATCGTAGGGTTCTCGATAGGTTTCTCCGGTTTTACGGTTCTTGACTTCGATTTCTCGGGCGTCGCGATCGATGGCTAAGACTTCGTTTTCGACTCGTACTTCGATGTTAAAGCGTTTGGCAAACAGGTCGGCATCGGCCACGAGGAGTTTGCGTTCGTCGGTGATGACGTCGCCGACGTAGTAGGGTAAGCCGCAGTTGGCGAAGGAGACGTAAGGACCGCGATCGAAAATGACAATTTTGGCATCTTCGGACAGTCGCCGCGCCCGCGCCGCACAGGAGGCGCCGCCAGCCACGCCGCCTACGATGAGAATCCGTTGGTCAGTCATAGGAATGGTGAACGTATCGACAAAGAGATCGAAACGCGCCTCGCTCTCTTGGGAACAGGAGAAAATCGGATCGAGGGGATTCGTCGTTGCTGTCGCCTCGACCTCTTTAAGTATTACCTTATCGTCAAATGGCTAGATAACATCTACGTTTCCATTTGTTGTTAGATTTCGCGAACGTCGTCGGGAGAACGTCGTCGGGAGAACGTCGTCGAGAGAAATCTGAGGGACTCCCGACGCCAACCGCCTCAGCGGTACCACGGATCGACCGAAACCTCGCCGAACGGCTTCTCTGTCAGACCTTTTCGAGGGGGATTTCGCGTTTTTTACTCAAAATTTAACGAAGAATTCCTCTCGCGATCGCCTTGCCGCCGTCGTCCGACTCAGATCGATGGCCTATACTAGCGAGTGAAGCAGTTTCTCTCGATGAAAGCCCCCTGATGGGTTGGCTCGAGGCTCGAAGGGCGATTTCGCCACTTGCTGGAACTTTTCGGGGAAATTTATCGTCTTTTTCCCGGAAACGGTAGCTGGACTGGTGTATCTTCTCTAAGCACCGATCGCCGCCGGAGTCTCGAAGGCGATCGCGATATCTGTTAAACCTCAAGAGTCGAAGGAGATAGATGCAAAAATCTTTACGTTTCTCTTGAGTTTTATAAACTGTCGATCGAGCAATTTCGCTCCCTCGATCGAACCCATCCGATCTCTGGGATCGGGCGTTTTGTCGTCGTTTTTCTCCGTTGACAGACCGAACTGGATCGATTGGTGTTCCAGTATTTTTTGGAGAAAATCTCAAGGATCGAAGCTAAAACTTTAAGCTCGATTAACAAATTTTGAGAGAACCGAGAAATCTGAAAAGTTGGTTTATAATCCCTAGGTAGAGTACTGGTATCTCTGAGGAGTTGAGCGAATGAAATTCAACCGACTAGGCGTATCCGCTGCTGTCCTAACCTTTGCGTCTCTCGCGATCGGGGGCGTCAAAGCTCCTGCTAACGCTGGAACGGTCAACACGACTGACTCCGTAGAAGTGGCGCAACGGGTTGGCGAACGTCCTGGCGACGTTTGCCGTCGAGTCAACGGTTCCAACGTTCTGTACACGGAACCCGACATGAACTCGGCTGAAATCGCCAATATGCTCGATGGCGAACAAGTCCACATGATTCGCAATGCCTTCATGGGCAACGACGGCAACATGTGGTTCGAGCTGGAAGACTCTGTGGGCAACGTTGGTTATATGCCCGCCAGCGCCCGGATGTATCCCGGCGGACCTTTGGAATCTACCCTCGTTTACTGTTCGGGTCAAGGCCCGGCGACGTTCCCAGTCACCTGGTAGTTTGACGCCCAGTAATTGACCTTGAAAAAGAGACGTGCGTCGCGCGTCTCTTTTTCAGCGAACAGCGAACAGCGAGCCGTTTCTTCCTCATCACCCCATAACCCCTTCTGAGGTTGCGTTGGCTAGGGCTAATAACAGCCCAGTTTGCTCTTGTCCGCTGACGGCTAGGTCACTGTGACCGAGGATGACTCGTTCTTCGACTCGTGCGAGTAAATCGTAAAGAATACACTCGAGCCGCTCGAAATCGCTGTTTTGAATCTCTTCTTCAGTTTGGGGGAACGGCGGCCGGGATTGGAGAAATAACGAGGCACCAAAGAGAGACGCCGCCCCTCGCTGCAACCACAGTGGCGAACCGATATCGAGCCAAACGTGCCAGCGATGATGAAGGCGGCTGCTGCGATATTGGTAGATATTGCTCAAGAGAACTGCCGGACGCGCTAAATCTCGTAAGGGATAGGGATTGGCGGATACGGTTCCCCGTCGTAATAGCTGGACGAAGTCGCTGACGGAGGCCACCACGTTGTATTTTCTCCCTCGGATGCGAGTTTCCACTTCCCAGAAATGTTGGGCGGTTTCGAGGAGTTCTCGCAAGGCTTCGAGGCGATCTTCGGAAAGCTGAGGACGCCAGAGAAACTCTCGCACGATTGTATCGATCGCCACCACGGGAACGTTCGACCGAAGCTGTTCTTCTTGAATTTTGTGGGTGTCTATCCAGGTTCGGATACGTTCGTAAGCGTCTTTAGCTCGATATCCCAAGCGATCCCAACGCTCGAAGGTTTCGGCCGGTAACAGGTGCGGTCGTTGGGGATCTCGAACGTAACAGATATCACAGAGCGTCCCCGCCCGCACGGGATCGATGGCACTGTCTCCCGGTTCTGACTGTTTTGAGGCGGAAAATACGACGAGCATTTCGGCGACGGCATTGCGATCGATCGTTCGCCCCAAGCCGGGATACAGCAGTGCCAGCAGCGTCAAGACTGCCCGCACGCCGGGAGAAGTGACGAGGGGACGCTGCATGTTGAGCGATCGCACGGGAACGCCGCGAGCGCTGAGAATTTGCGTCAGGGTATAACGGGCGATGGCATCCAAACCGGGGACGATAATCACCACGTCTTCCGGTTTAACGGTGCCGGAGGCGACGGCTTCGGCAATTCGTTCGGCAACCTGTCGCAACAGTTGCGCCCGAGACCGAGTTTGAACCGAGTGTATCGTCGCCCCCGGTAGCTGCGTCCAATAGGTGGGGTCTAAAGCCAGTTTCACGATGGCATCGCCCCAGGTGGCGGCTAAGCCTTTTCGCCCCGAGACGCTTTCGACGCGACAGCGTTGGGATAACTGCGCCATATACTCGGGATCGGCGTTGAGTCCTTGGCGGATTCCCCCTTCTGGGTTAAACGTAAAAGTCCCGGGAATCTCTAAATCGAGCAGCGTCTCGAACAGCAGTCGGGCGAGGGCGGGATATTCGTCCACGTCGTCGGCGAAGACCCCCGCAAACCGCTGTTTCAGATGTTGTTGGTATTCCGGTAGGGGCAACAGGTGACGCCAGTACAGGTCGAAAATCAACCCGTAAGTCAGCAAGCCGCGAGACAAACACCACTGACGCCAACGCAATAACAGTTTTTCTTGAAGCTGCCACAGTTCCGGAGAGCTTTCTTCGTCGGACAGTCCCCGTTCTAATCGTTGGGAAATCTTCTCGAGGGGGATTCCCGCCGCTCCCGCGAGTTGCAGGAAATCGAGGGTTCGTCGGACGAGGCGATCGCGTCTGAGTCCCGGTTGCTGCAACTGGCCGCTCTCGAGTTCTGGACTCCAGAGTTCGGTGGCGAGGGCTTGTTCGGTTTCCGGACGCAACCGTAAGGGAAACTGCCCCTGCAGGTTCAGTTTTCGTACCAGCAACGGCCAAAATAACACCACTTCGTTTTCAAAAAAGCCCAGTGGCGTTGTAACGTAGACAGGAGATCGCCCCGACGTGGCGACGACGATGCGATCGCTCAATGCCATGCGATTGTCGCCGTTCGCCGCTAACACCAACGCGGTCGGTTGGGGTAAGGTTTTCTGAGATTTGGCGTCGGGATTCAGCCGCTGACTTAAATGCGACACTAATGCCGTTGTTTTTCCGCTACGACTCGCCCCGACTACCCAAACTGACTCGAAAGGCACCGCTTACCTCGACTGGATTTGTTAACATACTACTGAATTTGTTGGGTTTAAGCGGTTCTGTGTTTTTTCAAAACCGCTGACTTGATGGCGTTTCCTGACTTGAAATCTGAATTGCAAGCGTCACGATTTTACCCGTTTTTTATTAATTCACAACCATGAAAGGTCAAGGTTCTCAAGGCATCCCTGGCGTGTTGCGAGCCATTCATCGTTGGTATTTCAAAACCCCAGAACGGGCTTTGGATGCTGCGTATCGAGCTGCGTTGAAAATTCGAGCGATCGAAAATGAATATTTTGATGGCCAAGCCATTTCTCTGGGGTCAGACCGTTACAGCCGCCTCGAGTTGAATCAGTTTCAATCCGAACTTTCTAACTATTTGTCCACTATCGACCGCCGACTTGCTGAATTTAAAGCGAGTCGCTCTACTCTTAATTTTATCACACAACAAACCAATTTATCAAATATTGACTTGGAGGCAACTGACGATTCAAAATCTCGCTATTCCCCCGAGGAAAAATATCAGTTTTCGGAAAGCCTAAAAAAGCTCAAAATCATCGATGAGGTTATCTCGAAATATCGAGAAAAAGCGAATCAAAAAACCGGGCGTCGAAACGTGCCTGCCCCCGCTTCGGCGAACGCCAAGTCTGTGGCGGTTCGATCGAAACGACCCGAGGCGGCGATCGACACCAACGGCAAAAACGGTAAAAACGGAACAGCCGTACCGCTACAAGACTGGCGCGATCGCCTCAGCCAACCCCAAGAACCGCGCGTGGAAACCGCCAGCGATGTAGAATCGATGGCAGGAAAAGCCAGTTTGCTGCCGCGATCGATTTTACGGACGATCGATCGCATCAAGCGCGAACTCGATCCCAACGCAGAAGACGAAGTCGTCGAAAAGTTCCGTTACTACAAGAGCAAAACAGTAATATCGCTAAAATTCATGCTCTTGTTAATACTAATTCCCCTCCTCACCCATCAAATTTCTAAAAACTTCCTCATCCGCCCCATCTACAACGAATTTTTTCACCAGCAAGTCGATGTTTTCATCAACCAAGACTTTGAAGAAGAAGCCTTCATGGACTTGCAGCGATACGAAGAACGGCTACAGTTTCGCATGGCCATCGGACAAGTGAAACTGACCCAGGAAGAGATGGAAGAAAAAGTTGAGGAAAAAGCCCACGAAATCGCCCGCGAATACCAAGAACTCAGCAACAACGCCGTTCAAAACGTCTTCGCCGATCTCTGCTCTCTCGGTGCCTTTTGTGCCGTCATCCTCACCAGCAAGCGCGAGTTAGCCATCGTCAAATCCTTTATCGACGATTTGATTTACGGACTCAGCGACAGCGCCAAAGCCTTTATCATCATTCTCTTTACAGACATTTTCGTGGGTTATCACTCCCCCCACGGTTGGGAAGTGATTCTCGAGAGCATCTCCCGTCACTTCGGACTCCCCGAAAGCCGCGATTTTAACTTTCTCTTTATCGCAACGTTTCCGGTGATTCTCGATACCGTGATGAAATATTGGATTTTCCGGTATCTCAACCGCATCTCCCCCTCAGCGGTGGCAACCTACCGCAACATGAACGAATAATTCTCGAGATTAATCGCCAAAACGGTACGATCGACTTCTAATCTGAACTCTTGAACTCTTAACTCTTAACTGGCTCCCTATGCACCTCGCTCAGTCTTGCGTTGTCGTTCTCAGCTTCCTCGCCTTGGCAACTCCCGCCGTCGCCTTCGACGAAGACGATATCGAACGACTGCGATCGAGCCTCGACTGTCGCCGCTGCGATCTCGAAGGGGCAGACTTATCAGGGTTGAACCTCGCCAACGCTGATTTACGAGACGCCGATTTAAGCCAAGCCAACCTCACCGCAACTCACCTGGCCAACGCCAATTTAAGCCAAGCCCAGCTACTCGAAGCCAACCTCAACGGCGCCAACCTCGCCAACGTCAACCTCGCCGAGGCCGATCTGACCCAAGCCTCTCTGCGGGAAGCGATCGCCACAGACGCCAACTTTCAGGGCGCAACCCTCATTCTCGTCAACGGCGTCGGGGCGAACTTCGACGGGGCGAACCTCAACCAAGCCCAACTCGGCATCGCACAACTGCGACTCGCCAGTCTGCGGAATGCCGATTTGAGTTTGGCGCTGTTGGGGCGGGCGAACTTACGGGGAGCCGATCTTGAAGGCGCGAACGTACAAGGGGCGAAATTCACCTTTACGAACCTGCGTTACGCCAATCTCAGCCGCAGCGATCTCAGCGGGGCGAACCTCTCCAACGCCGATTTACATCGATCGCGTTTAGATAGTTCCAACTTGCAAAGTGCCACCCTCACCGGAGCCACCATCTCCAACGCCTTACTACTCGAAGCGAATCTCAACCGAGCCACTTTAACAGGGGCGAATTTAAGCGAATCGAATCTCTCAGGCGTCAGTTTAACGCGGGCGACGGCGTTAGGCGTCAATTTCACAGATGCGAATTTATCCGGGGCGGGGTTGAACTTTGGTAACTTCAACGGTGCCGACTTTGAAAACGCCGACTTACGCGGTGCCGTTTTGAGCGAAGGTACGTTCCTGGGCGCAAATTTCACAACCGCCAACCTCAACAACGCTTACCTCTTCGGCGCCAACTTAACCGCGACACTGTGGTTCGACGCCCGACTCGAACAAGCGGATTTAAGCGAAGCGATTTTAGCTAACGCTAATCTCAGCTACGCCAACCTCACCAACGCGATTTTACAAGACACCGATTTCACCGACGCCATCCTCACTGGCGCTACAACACCTTTTACAGTGAGCAGTGAGCAGTGAGCAGTGTCTCCCCATCTCCTCCTCTCCCCATCACCTCATCACTGGCCCCAAACGGAAGTCGAAAAAAAAATTAAGAGTTTTTGCCTTGACAATATTACTAGCTACTCATATAGTTGAAATAAGAGAAGAAACAAACTTTTTAACGATCCCAACTGGGTGGGAACGTCAAAACTTCTGTACGGATAGGAGGAATCATGGCTCATATCGCGATCGTCGGTGGTGGGATTGGCGGCTTACCAACCGCTTACGAACTGAGACATTTATTACCGCGCGAACACAAAATCACACTCATCTCCGATCGATCGAAATTTACGTTTATTCCGTCGCTGCCGTGGGTGGCGTTCGACATGACGCCGCTGGAAAACGTGCAGCTTGAAATCGAACCGTTACTGAAATGGCGGGGTATCGATTGGGTAGACGGTCGAGTGACCCATCTCGATCCCGAGGCAAAAACCCTCGTGGCCGGCGATCGCACATTGAACTACGACTACCTCGTGATTGCCACCGGAGCGTCTTTGAACACCGACGCAGTTCCCGGTTTGGGACCGGATAAAGGCTATACCCATTCCGTGTGCAACCCGCACCACGCTGAAATGGCTCGCGAAGCCTGGTTGGAATTTGAAGCCAATCCCGGGCCGCTGGTAGTGGGAGCCGTACCGGGCGCCAGTTGCATGGGACCGGCTTACGAATTCGCGCTGCTGGCCGACCACGTATTACGAAAACGGGGACTGCGCGATCGCGTACCCATTACCTTCGTTTCCCCGGAACCCTATGCCGGACACCTGGGCATTGGTGGCATGGCCAACTCCGGAAAACTGGTGACGCAACTGTTTGAAATGAAGCAGATCGATTGGATCGAAAACGCTGCGGTCACCGAAATTACCCCTGACGAGATTTGCTTGGCAGACGGACGCCGTCTTCCCTTCAAATACTCAATGCTACTGCCGCCGTTTTTGGGTGCGAAATTCCTACGAGACGTTCCCGGATTGACGGACGCCAAAGGCTTCGTTCCGGTGAAACCGACTTATCGACATCCCGACTTCCCGTCGATCTACAGCCTCGGCATCGCCATTCAACTGGCACCACCGGAAAAAACCCCCGTACCGCTCGGCGTTCCCAAAACTGGGCAAATGACGGAATCCATGGGGATGGCGGTGGCTCACAACATCGCTCGCGACCTCGGCGTGATTCAAAGCGATCCCGTCAAGCCGACTCTGGAAGCCATTTGTATGGCGGACTTCGGCGATACGGGCATCATCTTCATCGCTCAACCGGTGTTACCGGAACTCGAAAGCGGAACGCGCCGCCGGGCGATCGCCAAACGAGGCATTTGGGTCAGTTGGATCAAAACCGCCTTCGAGCGATTCTTTATGGCGAAGATGCAGAACGGTCTGGGAATCCCCTGGTTTGAAAAATTGGGGTTAGGTATGCTCGGCATCCGTCTCGTCGAACCCCTATCTGAGGCCGAACGACTAGAGGAAATGACTCATGGATCTGGATCTGGATCTCGCCCTTCCGGAAGCCGAGTTGGAGTGGCTCGCGAGTCGGTTCAAAATCCTTAGCGAACCGACACGACTGCAAATCCTCGCGGCGATTTGCCAACAGGAACGGAAAGTTTGCGACATCTGCGATCGAACCGGACTGTCTCAAGCCAACGTTTCCAAACACTTACGACTGCTCAAAGACGCGGGCGTCGTCTCCTGTCGTCGCGAGGGCGTCAGTCGGTACTACCGTCTCGTCGATAGCGATTTGCTCGACTTGTGTACCAAAGCCCGCTGTCGCAACCGCACCGGATAAGCCTATAGTGTCCGTCGGCTATGCGATCGAACGCGATCGCGACCCCTAACCCTTCACGCTTCACCCTCGTACTGCCATGACCCACTCGTTCCTACACTTACAGCCTGACAAAAATCTATTGCAGAAAGTCGGCACCGTTGGATTGGTGGGCTTGTTAGTCGCCACTGCCGGGGGAGCGGGTTGGATTGCGGCGCGTCAAGACCGCGAACCCGTCGCCCACGCTGCCACCGAAGCGGCCAGTTTTCGGGTCAAAACCGCCCTGGCCCAACGGAATCCCGTCGAAGCAGACCGTATTCTGACCGGTTCCGTGGAAGCCGTCGATACCACCACCCTGACCAGTCGAGTCATGGGAACGATTCGCGAGTTGTCGGTGGAAGAGGGCGATCGCGTCCGGGCTGGAGATCCCATCGCCTTTATCGACGTAGCGGACATCCAAGCCCAGCGCAATCAAGCCGAGGCCAGCGTTCCCCAAGCGCAAGCCTCCGTCAGCGCGGCGCAGTCGGCTTATTTAGCCGCTCAGTCGCAACAAAACCAAGCCCGAGCCTTCGGGGTGGAAGCCCAAGCGTTCCGCGCCGAAGCGCAAACGCGACTCGACCAGGCCATCGCCGCCCACGAAGCGGCTAAAGCGCAACTGCAAGAAGCGCAAGCCAACCTCGAGGACGCCAAGCTCAACCAACGCCGGATGGCCATGTTGCAGGCCGACGGTGCCGTGAGTCAGTCGCGCCTCGACGAAGCCAACACTCGCCTGGCCATGGCAGAAGCCCAGGTCGAACAGGTGCGATCGGAAATCGAACGCCGTCGCAGCGCCATCGACCAAGCGCGGACGCAAATCGCACAGGCCAACGCCCAAGTCGAACAGGCCAACGCCCAAGTCGAACAGTCGCAAGCGCAAATCGACCAAGCTCAAGCCCAAGTCGAACAAGCCCAAGCGGGAGTTCGCCAAGCTCAAGCTCAGGTCGAACGCACGGTGGCCGATCTCGATTACGGCACGGTGACGGCGCCCTTCGACGGCGTAATTACCCGCAAACATACCGACGTCGGCGCGATGGCAGGGGCGGGACAGTCCATCGTTACCCTCGAAAGTACCGATCGCCTGCGGTTTAGCGTTCCGGTACCCGAGTCCCTGGTGGGGCAAATGCGCCTGGGACAACCGATGACAGTTCGTATTGACGCCCTCGATCGCGAAGTGCGGGGTCGCGTCAGTCAAATCGTCCCCTCTTCCGACCCGCGAGCGCACAACTTCACTGTCAAAATCGACCTCGAACCCGATAACAGCGTCATGCCGGGGATGTTCGGTCGCTTGGCACTGACCAGCCAAAACCGCGAGGCGCTGATGGTGCCGTCCGAGGCCATCATCGAACGCCTGGGCATTCAAGGCGTCTACGTCGTGCGAGGCAACCAAGCCTATTTCCGCTCCGTGGTGACGGGGGCAACCCACGGCGATGTCGTGGAAATCTTCCGAGGCGTGGAGGAAGGCGATCGCGTCGTCCTCTCTCCCCCGGACGACCTGCGCGATGGCAGTCCCGTGGCCTTAACCAATTAATTTATCGCGAATAATTTATTACAGCGATCTCGAACAGATCGGTGAGGGCGGTGCGTGACGCGGTAATACGCTATTGACCGCAGGACGGACAACAGTAGTCGGCCGCGTCACACACTCTAGCCACTGCTTACTGCTCGCTGTTCGCTGTAAAGAGGGGAGGGTGGGGTGGGAACGTGACGATATCAGTGCGATCGATCGCAGCGATCGCCAGCTCGAACGCAACGAACACAAACTCAAATACCAACTCAAAAGTCAGGAGGATCTTGAATTCTATGGCAGACTTATTTTCTCCCGAATGGATGGAAAGCTACAAAGAGCAATGGAACGCCGAAGCCGAACTGTCCGACGCTCTGGCTAAAATTAACTTCACCGCCAACATTGGCTACGGTTTCAAAGGCGACGACAAACCGATCGGCGTGTTAGTGGTCGAAAACGGAAAAGCTGTTGCTGCTGGCGCCTATGAAGGGCAAGAGCTGAACTGGGATTTGAGAGCCGATCGCAGCCATTGGGACAAATGGGTGAAAAACGGCCTGAACATGATGGGTATGGGCATGGCCTACACCAAAGGCAATCTGAAATTTGTCGTCGGAGACTACGGCGCGATGGTCAAAGATCCCCGCATGGTCGGACCGTTCATCAAATCCTTCTCCGTCATGGGTCGCGTCTAGAAACCCAACACCACTTCGAGGCATCGGAACCGCCGCAGAATCCGATCGCCTCCCATCGATCGGATCGCAGAATTGGCTGCGATCGACGATAATAAAAACTGGGGGTAGTTGTCTTGCAACCCCCAGTTTTCCCGTATTTATTTTTTTGGATTGACGGGTTGTTGCTCCTGTTGCTCCTGCCCGAGGCAAGCTGCTCCACCCACCACTGACCCATGTCCGATACTTTTAGCTCTGTTTACGGCCCTGTTTCCTCTTGGCGCTACGGTAAATCCCTGGGAATCGACCTCCTCGGCCCGGTGTCTACCTGTAGTTTCAACTGCGCCTACTGCCAATTGGGAGACATCCAAAATCGAACCGCTCAACGTCAAGTCTTCGTTCCCACAGAAAAACTGTTAGGAGATTTACAAGCTTTTGCACCGTGGGATGTCGATGTCATCACCTTTAGCGGCAACGGCGAACCGACCCTCGCCCTGAATTTAGGGGAGGCCATCGACGCCGTAAAAGCGTTGACCGACAAACCAGTTGTCGTCTTAACCAACGCCACCTTACTAGGAGATTTGGAAGTACGGCAGGCGCTCTTGAAAACCGATCGCGTCGCGGCCAAATTCGACGCCGTATTTGCCAGCGATCTCCAACGCATCAACCGTCCAGTCTTCGGCATCAACTGGCAAAGTATTTGGGCGGGATTGCAAGAACTCCGCCAAGACTACAACGGCGTCTTTGAAATTCAAACCATGCTGCTGTCGGAGTGGACAGAAGAGCAACAAGCCGAATACATCCGCTTGATAAACCTATTGCAACCCGACACCATCCAACTGAACACGCCCACCCGTCCGAAACCCGTCACGCCGCACCTCGAAACCCGAGGCAACCATTCCGACGCTGCCAGTCGCCCCTACGAAGTTCGCGTACTCAAACAAGTTCCCTTTGAGGTCTTAGAACAAATCGCCTCCCGCATTCACACTGAAACCCACATTCCGGTTCGGTTAGCCCCGACGAAATCCCGAGTCTCCCGTTGAGGAGGTGACTGAAAAACGGTTCGCTGTTCACGGTTCGCTGTTAAAGGGGGGTTGGACTTGTTGGGGTTGGACTTGGGAAGGTTGGCGATCGAGTAGCGGACGAACCAGCCAATACCCCGCCCCGAACGCCGTGACGACGATGGCAGCAATTCCGGCTAACAGCCAAATTCCGCCGCGATCGGAGAAATCTTCGCCGAAAACTGTGGCGTTGTTGGGATCGAACTGCGGGTCTGAAAACAGCCTCGAGGAAGAGGGGTCTTCCATCGACTGGGGAACGTGGGGCGAGTTCGGGTACACCGGGGGTAAATCGGCACTTTTTTCCGGCCGCGTAGTGGCGGGTGGGGCGAAGGCTTCGACGGGGCGATCGCTCCCTTTCGGGCGATGCGGACGGGGCGGCGGAGAAACTCGTTCGGAATTCCCGTGAGATGTCACGTGAGGTGGCGCTTTTAACGCCTCGGCAACTTTCTTCATGTGAAGCGTCGAGTTCACGACTTTTGTCACCTCTGCTTGAAGCTGTTGGTTGTGTTGGCTAAGAGACTGATTTTCTCGCGTGAGTTGCTGGTTTTGTAGGTGAAGGGAATCCAGCATCGCTTGCGTGGCTTGGAGTTCGGCGGCGAGTTCCCGGTACACCGTTAATGGCACGGACGGCGTCGGTCCGTTGGGACTGCCCGAACCGTAGGGGTTTGGATGTTGCATGGGTAGCTTGCTAATCTAGATAGGTTGAGTCGGTGCGCGTTGCCCACTTGACGGGTTGGATTCTTCGGTTCCAGCCTCTTGTTTTTTACTATGCCTCAAAACGGGAAAAATCGAAACTCTGTTGAGGCATTTTGTCAACAGAATTAGTTCGGCGAACTAAGTTTTTAGGGAAAGTCAAGCAGATATGAGCGAGTTACATTCGGCCTCGAACGGCATTTCGGAGCAGGAAAGCGCCCAAACGACGACAGAGATTAAATACGGCGAACGGGAAATTCAAGAGGGCAAACTTATTACGTTTCCCAACCCTCGCGTCGGTCGCCGTTACGAAATTAACATCACGTTACCGGAATTTACCTGTAAGTGTCCGTTTTCGGGATATCCCGATTTTGCCACCCTCGAGATTACTTACGTTCCCGACGAGCGCGTGGTGGAGTTGAAAGCCATCAAACTCTATATCAACAGTTACCGCGATCGCTATATTTCTCACGAGGAATCGGCCAATCAAATCCTCGATGATTTCGTGGCCGCGTGCGACCCTTTGGAAGCTCGATTGAAAGCCGATTTTCACCCGCGCGGTAACGTTCATACGGTGATTGAGGTTCGCCACGTCAAAAGTAGCGATCGATAAGGTTCGTTACGGGCGATCGCCTCAGCGATGCGTTCTACTTTTGCCCCCCGAATTCACTAGTTTAGGGGGTTTTTTCTCTGTTTTTTTGAGGCTTTTTCTCCGCTTGGATTCTATAGCAATTCTCAGTCAATTGTGGCCATTCACAAACTAACAGATGTGAAACTCAAGATCGAACCGGGGATTGGGTCGCAAATTATTTCGTATTGCTAGAGTTAGAGGCGATCGCTCTTGGGATGTATAACCCAATCGCTTCTCTTGTCAAGTTTGTATTAATCTTGAAATGGGGCGGGGATGGAATTGCTTGCAACAGCCATACTATTGCCGGATATTTTTAATCTTTATTCTTAGATCAAGGACTTGGTAAATTGACATTTCAAGCCAATAAAAACCAAAACAAAAATGAGCCAGCATAGAATTTCAAAGTTATTTTTTTGTTATTTTTTTTTAAATTTAACGCCCTCGATAAAAATATCAAAAGTCTTACTGTTGCGTTCTTAAATTCAGATACTAGAGGGTGTTTCTAGGATTTTTTGCCAATTATTTTTTACTAATTACAAAAACGTTTTTATATTGGCCAAAATAGTTGCGATTTACCATAGAATTCGCGTATTAACTATTCACTCATTACTCAAACTTAAAAAGCCCCTTTTTGAGTTTTATAAACTGCAATAATCTCTAATATTTTGCCAGGCGATCGCCTATGGCTTTATGGTAAATTAAATATAAAGTGATTTGTGGGTTCTTCAAGCCCTTCCAGACGACAAACCTATGTTGATTCTCCTGTTCTAACATCGTCCCCGCCCCGAAAAAGAATATGACTCGAGAACCCCAAAGCCATGTCTCGGCTAAAACCGCACTCCAAGCGCCGAGAATCGCTCTAACCGCCCTCTGTTGGCTGTCTGTTTCGCCCCAAACCGTCCTCGGACAAATCGTTCCAGACAACAGCCTTCCCGTTCCGTCGCGCGTCACCCCAAGCGGCGAAACCTACACCATCGACGGCGGCACCGAAGCCGGAAACAACCTGTTTCATTCGTTCGATCGCTTCTCCCTTCCTACCGCCACCGAAGCCGTTTTCAACAACCGCCCCAACATCGAGAACGTTCTCACCCGCGTTACGGGGGGCGAAATCTCCAACATTGACGGATTGATTCGCGCCAACGGAACGGCGAACCTATTTCTCCTCAACCCCAACGGTATCGTCTTCGGCGAAAACGCCCGCCTCGACATTGGCGGCTCGTTTTTCGCCAGTACCGCAGACAGTCTCGTGTTTGAAAACGGTTTAGAATACAGCGCCAGAACGCCGCAAACTCAACCGTTACTCTCCGTGAGCGTTCCGGTGGGGCTGCAATTTAACGGAAACGGAGGAGCGATTCAAGTTCGCGGTAGGGGTCACAATTTGACGGTGAGGAATTTGGTGTTTGACGCGATCGAACGAGACCCTCAAATCCCCAATCCGTCGCAATTGCAAGTCAACCCCGGCCGAACTTTGGCTTTAATCGGCGGCGAGGTGGATTTAAACGGCACGATGTTGACTGCCGAAAGCGGACGTATCGAACTCGGCGGTGTCAGAGAAGGATTCGTCGAGTTAATCCCCCCCACATCTGCGGCCAACCCTCACTGGCGTCTTGACTATCAAGGCGTCTCTGAGTTTCGAGACTTGCACCTCGTCGGACAAACCGCCCTCGACGTCAGCGGAAACGGGGTCGGGTCGATGCAATTGGTGGGGGAAAATATTGATTTGCGAGATGGGTCGATCGCGCTGATGCAAAACCGAGGGACTCAGCCGTTCGGTCTCCTGCGGGTGCAGGCGGCGGAATCCCTCACCTTGACGGGGGCGACCCCCGATGGCGGTATCCCCACGAGCTTTCGTCCAGAAACGGTCGGTGCGGGGGATACTGGAGAAATCGAGATCGTCACCAGACGGTTGGTTCTGCAAGCGGGAGGACAAGTTTACAATCGCACGCAGGGCAGCGGAAATACGGGCGATATTCATATTAGAGCCTCCGAATCGATCGACGTCATCGGATCTGCCCCTACCAATCCTCTGGCTACGAGTTGGATTCTCAATTCCACCGTTGGTGCGGGTTCGACGGGGGACGTGACGGTTGCAACTGGGAATCTCAGGCTTCGCGGGGGAGGCAGTTTGACCACTTCAGTCTTTAGTAGTGGGTCGGCGGGCAACCTTCAAATCGACGTGCGGGATACTGTGGAAGCCATCGGCGTCGAACCCCGAATTATCCTGCCAACGCTGATTTCGTCGGTGACGAACGGCACGGGAAACGCGGGAAACGTGACGATTAATGCCAGGAGAGCGATCGTGCGGGATGGGGGACGACTGGCCTCGTTTACCGTTGCTGCTGGGGACGGCGGACGGCTCGTCATTAACGCTCGAGAGTGGGTAGAAGTCAGCGGAACTGTTCCCGGTTCGATTAATCCCAGTTCGATCGATGCGAGTGCGAACGAGGTGGATATCATTACGCAGGAAACCTTTGGCATTCCGGCTATTCCTGCGGGATCTCCTGGGAATTTGGAAATTAACACGCCTCGGTTAAGGGTGACGGACGGGGGACTCGTCACGGTTCGCAACGACGGTACGGGAGGGGCGGGCAAACTTCAGGTGAATGCGGAGGCGGTGTCGATCGATCGCGGTGGCGGCATTACGGCGGCAACGCGGGCTGGGGGCGGCGGTAATATCGTCCTTAACGTGGAGGGGTCGTTGCAACTGCGCCGCGCCAGTCGGGTGACGGCGGAAGCCCAAGGAACGGGCGACGGGGGCAACGTTACGATCTCGACGGATACGATTTCTCTGCTGGAGGGGAGTTCGATCGATGCCAACGCCTTGCAGGGAAATGGCGGTAATATCGCTATCGAAACGCAGGGACTTTTTGTGTCTCCCGACAGCAACATCACGGCGAGTTCTCAATTGGGGGTTGATGGGTTAGTTGAAATTACCCAGCCTCAAATCGATACCAGTTCGGCGTTGATGCAGTTGAGCGCGGAACCCATCGACTCCACGACGCAAGTGGTTTCGGCTTGTACGGCGGCTCAGACGAATTCTTTTGTGGTGACGGGAAACGGCGGTTTACCTCCCGATCCCACTGATACGCTACGGCGTCAAACGGTTTGGGTGGATATGACCTTGACAGAAATGGAGTTTTATGGTAATAGAAGTGGCTCGAAATCGAGTGGGTCTCCCCACCGTTTCGAGACTGAGGTGTTGACAGAGGCGATCGCTTGGCAACGCGACGCCGATGGAACGGTGGAGTTAATCGGCAATGGCTTTTTGGGATACGTTCGGTTCGATGGCCCCGACTGTGGCGATCGATAATTTTATTTTAAGGTGGATTGCAAGGTGAAACCCAGGAAAATCCCCGTTTTTTATCGCGCGTTCGAGTTTTAAACAATGGCAGTTTTCGGGGAATCTCCGATATTTGAAGTAGGAGCGCAAACCGTTCGCCCCTACTGCCGAAGGTTGAATTAACATTCAAACAACTCGTTGCAAACGCTATGAATTTTCGATTCGATCGATGGACGTTGTTTAAGCTGTCTTCAATATCTCCAGCCTTATGGCTCGGCTTTGGCTTAACCCATCCGGTGGCGGCTCAAATTATCCCCGACCAACAGCTTGCCGTCCCGTCTCGCGTCACCATAGAAGACAACCGTTACCTGATCGACGGCGGGACCGAAGCCGGAAACAACCTGTTTCATTCCTTCGATCGCTTCTCCCTTCCCACCGCCACAGAAGCCGTTTTCAACAACGCGGCGACGGTCGAAAATATCCTCACCCGCGTCACGGGGGGCGAAATCTCCAACATCGACGGACTGATTCGCGCCAACGGGACGGCGAACCTATTTCTCCTCAATCCTAACGGTATTATTTTCGGTGAAAACGCCCGCCTCGACATCGGCGGGTCTTTTTTTGCCAGTACCGCAGACAGCCTCGTATTTGAAAACGGAGGGGAATACAGCGCCCGGACGCCGGAAACTCAACCGTTACTGTCGGTGAGCGTTCCGGTGGGGCTGCAATTTAACGGGAACGGGGGTGAGATAGCAGTTCGCGGCGGCGGTCACGGCCTCACCGCCGCCGATTCCCTATTAGCCCCCTTCGTTCGCGATCGCGACAGTGGAGGGTTGCGAGTCGATGCCGATCGCACCCTGGCGTTAATCGGCGGCGACGTGAATCTAGACGGCGGGAGGCTCACCGCCGACAGCGGACGGATCGAACTGGGGGCAGTGGAAAGGGGTTTTGTGAGCTTGAGGGGTTCCCCATTGGACGAGAGCCAACCGTGGCATCTCGACTACGGCGGCGTTTCAGAATTTCGAGACTTGCGCCTGGTTCGACAAGCGGCCGCCGAAGTCAGCGGGATCGGTGTCGGTTCTATGCAAGTGGTGGGACGGCGCGTGACCTTGAGCGATGGCTCTTTAATTTGGCTGCAAAATCAAGGAATGCAGCCGTTTGAAGCGTTGCGCGTGCGGGCGTCCGAGTCTTTATTGTTGACGGGTTCGACTCCCGAGGGATCGATCGTCAGTAGCTTGGTTCAAGAGACCCTAGGGAGGGGAAAGGCGGGATCGATCGAGGTCACGGCGGGGCAAATCAGGATTGAAGAAGGGGCGCAAATCCTCAACCGAACTCTCGGTATCGGACAAGCGGGGGATCTCGACGTGAGAGCCTCCGAATCGATCGACATCATCGGCGCTTCGATCGATTCTCCTGCTCAATTAAGCCTCATTATCAACTTCAGCTTCGGGACCGGTTCCACAGGTGACGTAACCGTATCGACACCGTTTTTAACCCTTCGGCAAGGGGGACTCGTCGCCACCAACAGCTTTGGCACCGGAGCGGCGGGAAACGTCCTGGTCAACGTCACAGACACCGTAGAAGTCCGGGGCATCGAACCGACCGTTCTCGTTCCCAGTACGATTTCTGCCTCAACGAACAGTTCGGGGAATGCCGGAAACGTGACGATTAACACCGCCAGAGCCATCGTCAGGGACGGCGGACGAGTGGGGTCGTTTACCTTTGCTGACGGAAACGGCGGTCGGGTTCGGGTCAATGCCACAGAGTTTGTAGAAGTCAGCGGACTGGCACCGGAATCGGTCAATCCCAGCCTCATCGATGCCAGCGCCATTCCGGTTGATGCGGTGACGCAACAAGTCTTTGGGCTTCCGCCAGTTCCCTCGGGGTCTCCCGGCAATTTGGAAATTAACACCCCCGTTTTACGGGTGAACGACGGCGGACTCGTCACGGTTCGCAACGACGGAACGGGAGGGGCGGGAACCCTGCGGGCGAACGCGGAGACGGTTTTACTCGACGGCGGCGGCAGCATCACCGCTTCCACGCGGTCGGGACGCGGTGGCAATATCGCCCTGACGGTGGAGGATTCGTTGCAACTGCGCGGTGGAAGTCGCATTACCGCCGAAGCCGGAGGAAATGGAAACGGGGGAAATTTAGCGATCGCCGCCGATACCATCGCTCTGTTGGAGGGCAGCAGTATCGACGCCAACGCCCTCGAGGGTCAGGGGGGAAATATTCAGATTGTTACCCAAGGGCTGTTTTTGTCTCCCGACAGTCGAATTACGGCCAGTTCTCAACTGGGGGTTGACGGCGTGGTGGCGGTGACGCAGCCGGAAATCGATACCAGTTCGGCGTTGGTGCAGTTGAGCGAGGAACCCATCGACCCTACGACGCAAGTGGTTTCGGCTTGTACGGCGGCTCAGACGAATTCCTTTGTGGTGACGGGAAACGGCGGTTTACCGCCCGATCCCACTGATACGCTACGGGGTCAAACGGTTTGGGTGGATATGACCTTGACAGAATTTCAGATTTATGGTAATAAAACCGAATCGAACTCGAGTGAGTCTCCCGACCGCTTCGAGACTGAGGTGTTGACAGAAGCCACCGCTTGGCAACGCCGAGAAGACGGAACGGTGGCGTTAGTTGCCAGACCTTCGCTAGGAAGGAACTGGCGATTTCTGTCCTCAAACTGCCTGTAGGACTCAGCTCAATTTCACTACAGGCATATCGTCGATTAAGGTATTCAGCGTTAGCAAATCTTCGACGGTGATGCGAAGAAACTGCCGTTCGTCGATGCGAAATTGAACTTTGACGCGATCGCTCCCTGGGGAGCCGGGGGGATCGAGATTGGCGATGGTGCGTCCGGCGTCGGTGTCGTTGAGGGGTCTGACGGTGCGATCGATCCCCACGCTGCGCGTCACCAGGCGATCGCCGTCGAAGTAGACTTCAGTGGCAGTATTTTCGGCGCCCAATTCTCCGATCGTCAGTTCGATTTTCGGTTGTTGCTCCATCGAGGCTCCTAAAAACAGTTCGATGGGTCGTTCGGTGGGGTAGGGTTGACCGGGTTGGATAATCGGATGCCAGTCGTGAGCGTTGTTGCGGCGGTTCCAGTAGCGAATGCCGTAACCGTGATAGAGAAAATCCTTCAGTTGGATGCCTTGGGTTAGTTGTAAGGCGCCGGTGGCGATGGCTTCGAGGGGTCGATCGCTGCGAATTTTCGACCCCTCGAAATATTGATGAACCCAGTTGCGAACCGCCGGAATTTGGGAACTTCCCCCCACTAACACCACGGCGTCGATATCCCGAGATTCGAGTCCCTGGCGTCTGGCTTGTTGCAACACCTGCGTCATCGCCTCGTCGAGGCGATCGAAAAACTGATGTTCTTGCAAAATGGCTTCAAACTCCGTGCGATCGAGCTTCAATTCGTAACTGTCGAAGGTTTCATCGTCGAAATAGACTTCGCTGGCACTATCTAACAACGAAAGTTGAATTTTCAACCGTTCGGCGAGGCGCGTCGTCAGCGGCGTTTTCAGGAGATTTTGGGTCTCGACAAAGCGATCGACCAACCAATTATCGATATCTGCACCGCCTAAATTCTGCCCGGATTTCGCCAACACCTTCGCCGTTTGCACTTTCTGACCGGATTTTTCCGCAAAGGACTTATCCCCCCATTTCAGAATAAAACCCAGGGGATTTCGTTGTTGTTCGGCAACTCGGTCTAACTGCACCAAAGATAAATCCAGAGTTCCCCCGCCGAAATCCACCACCAGCAAAACATCCGCCTCGGCGACACCGTATCCCAAGGCGGCGGCGGTGGGTTCGTCGATGAGCCGAACCTGTTCGATATCGCGGCATTCAACGACACCTCCCAGCCAATGGCGATACGCCTCGAAGCTATCGACGGGAACCGTCAGAACGAGGGAATCTAGGGGAAGGGGAACTTCCCCCACAGCGTTGAGAAGGCGATCGAGGAACCAGGTTCCCACTTGCTCGAAGGTGATGGGTTTTCCGTCAAGTTCTGGGAGAAATCCTTGGATATCCGAACCGATTCCCCGTTTGAAGTTACTGAAAAAGCGAGAATCGGATTTCACGTCCAACCCGCGATCGATAGTACCTTGTCCGACGACGATGGCCTCAGTAGCGGCGTTTTCCACGTAAACGAGACTGGGAACGACAGGCGGATTTTTCCCTTGCTGTCGCGTCAATCCCGGTAATTTGAGAAGTTCGGGTTGTTCGGTGGCGGCGTTCCACCGAGCGATAACGGTATTGCTGGTTCCGAAGTCGATCGCGATCGTCATATTGGCGTAAGTCTATAGAATTAAGGGTTCAGACTAACTCGGACAAATTGACCTTGACAATAATTGTCATTTTAAAGTGTCATTTTAAAATAGGCGTCGATACCTTCGAGAGACTCGAGAAACCTTTTGACTCGAAGGGATTCCAAGCCTCCCCAGTCGAAAACCCGGCTGAAGAATTGCACCCATGACCGATTCCCAATCTCAACCCTCCCACAAATCCCGCTTGCGCCGCCAGCTATTAAAAACCCGTCAATCCCTGTCGGAAGCCGAATGGCGCGATCGCAGCCATCGCCTTTGTCGTCAGTTACACTCGAGTTCCACCTTCACCGCCGCCAAAACCGTCCTCGGTTATTTCAGCTTTCGCGGCGAACCGGATTTGAGTCCCGCCATTAACCACGATCGCCGCTGGGGATTCCCTCGCTGCGTGGGAAAATCCCTAACCTGGCATTACTGGAACCTCGGAGATCCCCTCGTAGACGGCGCCTTTGGCATTCGCGAACCCCACGCCGAAGCCTCGATCGTCGCTCCCGAATCCGTCGATTTAATGCTCGTTCCCGCCGTCGCCTGCGACGCCAACGGCTACCGCTTAGGATACGGCGGCGGGTTCTACGATCGCCTGTTAAGCCTTCCGGCATGGCAACAAGTTCCCGCGATCGCCGTCGTCTTCGATTTCGCCTACCTTCCCAACCTCCCCGTCGATGGCTGGGATCAGCGTTTAGACGGCATTTGCACCGAATCCGCATTTCGCCTGTTCGATAAAAAATCCCCCTCCCCCACCGTTTCCTAAAAAAATTCAAAAAAAATCCACTTGAGGGGTTGCCGTTTGCTAAATTCCTGTGCTACGATTAGAAATCGTCAGGACGCATAGCTCAGTTGGTTAGAGCACCACGTTGACATCGTGGGGGTCACTGGTTCGAGTCCAGTTGTGTCCATTGGAAAGCTCAATCTCAAAGGTCAGAAGCTCGGACATCAAACCACCGAGATTGTCCAAACCCAGTAATTCGATCCCGATCGAGACGCAACCCGTCCGACCGGGATTTTTCAGTGAGCAGTGAACAGTGAACAGTGATACGGAATCCGTTCCCGAGAAGCTAGGTTTCAAGAAGCCTTCACGACAACTGGTCAGGTTAGGCAAAACCAGTATTTGAAATTCGGATTCCGTATGAACAGTGAACAGGGGAGATTGGGAGAAAATTTCCCCTCATCCCCTCACCCCATCATCCCCTCATCCCATCATCCCCTCATCCCCTCATCCCCTCATCCCGAAGTCGTCGATCGCGCCGCAATTCGCACCACTTCCAACACCGCTGGAACGCCAGAGACGGGAGACACCGCATCGGGTGCCGTCAGACAGGGAAACACCTGTAACGGGAGATCGCGATCGGCAAACACGCGGTTGGCGGTGGCGGTAGTGATGGGGTCGAGGGTCACGAGGGGCAGCGAAACCAGGTCGGGATGTTGGACGAAGGCTTCTAAATAGGGGGTCGGGTTCTCAGAATTTCCCGTTCGATCGAGTAAGACCACATCCGGTTTCCAGACTTTCGCTAAAACCTCCGCTTGTTCGAGGTCATCCACTTCCACGACGCGATAGTGATAGTGATGAAACAGGCGATCGAGTTCCGATCGCGTTTTAGCCGAATTGTCGATCGTTCCCGTATCCAAAAGCCACAATACCGTTAGCGCCGTAGCTGCGGGGGTTTCCGAATTCGCTTCTTCGAGAATCTCCGCCAATTGCTGGCGTTTCAGGGGAAGGCCGAGCCAAGCCTCCACCGTCTCGGGAAGTTTGGGACGTTCCCAGGTCGGCGTGACCCACACCACGGGCAAATCTCGCGTGTCCGCGTTGGCTTTCAACAACGTCAGTACGTCCGTCCCCGATAAAATCGGCAGAGTGGGCGTAAGAAAAATACGCTCTGGGTGTAACTGTCGCGCTTTGGCCAAGGCTTCGGGTCCCGATCGCGCCAAGACGACTCGATAGTCCCAGCTATTGAGCGCGTCCACCAGGGGGGTGGCGCGGGCGATATCTCCATCTACGACCAGGACGAACCGACCCGTCGAGCGATCGCCCACCGGTCCTGAAACCGGGGTTTCCGCCTCGAGATCTCGTGCCGGAAGCAGCAACGTAAACTGACTGCCGCCCCCTTCCTGAGAGGTAAAATTAATTTCACCTCCGTGTAACCGTGCCAACCGTTGCGCCAGAATCAGGCTCAACCCCACCGGAATCGTTCGCTCGAGATCGGACATCGGCGCGATCTCTTGATAACTTTGGAAGACGAAGGGTTGAGCGTCGGCGCGAATGCCGATACCAGTATCCCAAACCACAAACGCTATCCAGTCGTCCCAGCGTTCGACCCGTACCCCCACCTGACCGTCGCGGGGAGTACGAGCGATCGCGTTCCACAATAGATAGGACAAAATCTGACACAGCCGCATCGGGTCGGCAAGGGCGGTTTCGGCTCTCGGCGTGACTTCGAGGCTAAACTCGGGTAAATCAGTTTCCGCGTTGACCTGGCGGATTTCCCGTTCCGCTTTAGCCGCGCAGTCGCGAACGGAGACCCGTTGAGGTTTGAGGGTCAGTTCCCCCGTTTCGATTTGCGTCAGATCGTAAAGGTAATTTACCACCGTCATCATTTGACGGCTGCTGCGGTAAATCAAGCGGGCGTATTCGGCTTGTCGGGGGTTGAGGGGTCCACAATTGGGATTTTGCAGTAAATTGGACAATCCCAGCAGTCCGGTGAGGGGGGTTTTGAGTTCGTGGCTGACGCAGGTGAGGAGTTCGGTTTTAAGGCGATCGAGTTGCAGAAGATCGGCGTTTTTCGCCGAGAGTTCTTTGGTTCGTTTTTGGCGATCGGTGACGTCGCGAGCCAACACGAGCCAGAGTCGATCGGGTGTCGTCGGCGGAGAAAAGGCCAGATCGCAGGGACGCACGCGGTAGCCAGCGGCAATTTGGAACGGGAGTGCTTGCACCAGCGGCGTCCAAGGAAACCAAGCGTCGAGGGTTTCTTGGGATTCAGACAAGCGATCGCCGGCCAAGCACAAATCGTCTAACGCCACCCGCGTCAGGTGCCAGAGTTGGCGTTCGCCGCTGTGAGTGCGACAGGAGTAGAGATAGCCGTTGTCCGTTGGCGTCCCGATCTCGAACAGTCGAGCGGCGGTGCGATCGCCCTCTCCCTCCCTCAGAGAGTCCCACCAACGGCGCCACGCCGAGTTTTGAGCGAGAGCCACTCCCGCATCCCCTTGTAACTCGCAGGGAACGGGCAAGCGATCGAGCAAGCGCACGAGAAAACTGAGAGGGGGACAGGGCATTTCGATCGCGATCGCAGAGGGTTTGAGCTTCGGCTGTTCGGCAAAAAACCGGGCGAGTCGATCGCGATCGAGCAAACCGACAATTTCACCGTTGGCATCGACGAACACCACCTCTGACGTTACACTGTTCCAGTTGGGAAAGTCCCCTTGCAATCCCTCGAACGTCAGAGATGCCGACAGCACCAGCACGGGTTCGAGAACGCCATCGCCTAAGTCGCTCAGGCGCTTGTCTGGCGTCGTTCGAGCCGGCAACAGGGTTTGTAATCCTTCCGCCGTCACCGTCCCGATGGCCTGGCGGCGATCGTCGATAACCACCGCGCGATCGCGATCGCGCAAGACTTCCCTCGCCGCAGCAATTCCCGCTGCATCCAGACAGACGGGTACTTTGCGAGTAAACGCGCTCAGCTCGGGACAGAACACGATCGTTTGAGCGAATCCAGACATAGACTTTCGGGAAGGGACAGAAGAGGATCTGCGCTCCCACAGCTTTCCTATCTTTACTTATTATGATGCGCTTGGAATTAAAAGTCTTTCCAGGTTATTATTTCAATTAGTTACAATATCCTTAAATAAACATTAAATTTCCACTCAACTGCCCTTCTCCCTCTTGTTCTTGGGTTTTCCAGAATTCGAGCGTCCTTCCATCCCTCTTGTGTTTCAGTGCTACTCCAACTTTCTATCTGTACCTTCATCCCAACACAAACTCCAATCGAAGCACTGCAAAAGTGTCTCGATAGCGATCGCTATACCGTGACCGACTGTACTAGCGAAACGGAGTTCGTCGAATTCGTCGAGCAGAACAAACAACACCTCGACTGTCTGATTTTCGAGGAAAACCAAAATACCTCTTCTTTAATCCAACAACTACAGCAGGCTAAACTCTTACTCCCCTCCGTTATTCTTACCCCCTCAGAAGAACGAGAAGAAACCGCACTGGTTCAAGAAGAATGTACCTACCACCGAGCTGAAGTTTACCTGCACGTCGATAGTCTCGAGCGCATTGTCGAAGCCATTACCCGAGCGATCGACGGATTCCTCAAACTATCTCCCACTTCGCCATCGAACGACTCAATTTCCATCGAATCAGTGCAAGAGGCTGGAGCGGAAAGCTTTTTGATGGAGAAACAACAGCGGCTCGCCGATAAATTGAGGGAACGATTGGGATACTTAGGCGTGTATTATAAACGGAACCCCCAACGGTTTTTAAGAAACTTACCGCGTGGGGAACAGACCAAACTGCTCCAAGAACTTCAAAGACTATATCGTCAAATCGTCCTCAATTATTTTTCCCAAGATGCAACCCTAAACCAAGCGATCGACGAGTTTGTAAACGTAGCGTTTTTTGCCGATATTTCCGTCACCCATATTGTCGAAATTCACATGGATTTAATGGATGAGTTTTCCAAACAGCTAAAATTAGAAGGACGAAGCGAAGAGATTTTGTTGGACTACCGCCTGACCCTGATCGACACGATCGCTCACCTGTGTGAAATGTATCGGCGCTCGATTCCTCGAGAGTCCTGAACAAGTGCGTGTCTCCAGCGACCCAGCATCGTTTGACAAGTCAAGCAACCTCAATTAGTATAAACGATCTCGCTTATGACTCCTCCCAAAAAAACCTACGTTCTCAAACTCTACGTGGCCGGCAATACCACCAACTCAGTGCGAGCCCTCAAGACCTTAAACAACCTCCTCGAACAGGAGTTTCAAGGGGTTTACGCCCTCAAAGTCATCGACGTCTTGAAAAATCCCCAGCTCGCCGAAGAAGATAAAATCCTCGCCACCCCCACCCTCGCTAAAATTTTGCCGCCTCCCGTGCGTAAAATCATTGGCGACCTATCCGATCGCGAAAAAGTCTTGATCGGCTTAGACTTGCTCTACGAAGAACTGTACGATCGCGAATCGGACGTACAATAGCACGGTGCTGCCTTCAACGGTTGACCAACGGTTCGATACAAACGGTTCGATAAAAACATGGAAAGTACATCCGATCGGGAGAACCAACGCAAAATAAAAGCCGTCGAGAAAATCCTCACCAGTATCGAGGGCTTCGACGATATCAGTCACGGGGGGCTTCCCAGGGGGCGCACCACCCTTGTCAGCGGAACGTCAGGAACAGGGAAAACCCTGTTTGCCATTCAGTTTCTCTACAACGGCATCACGTATTTTAACGAACCTGGCGTTTTCGTGACCTTCGAGGAATCCCCCACCGACCTGATAAAAAACGCTCAAAGCTTCGGATGGGACTTACAAGGACTCGTTGACGAAGGTAAACTGTTTATCCTCGATGCCTCTCCAGACCCGGAAGGCCAGGACGTAGTGGGAAACTTCGACCTGTCTGCCCTCATCGAGCGCATTCAGTACGGCATCCGCAAATATAAAGCCAAACGAGTCTCCATCGACTCCGTAACCGCCGTTTTCCAACAATACGACGCCGCCCCCGTCATCCGTCGGGAAATCTTTCGCCTCGTCGCTCGCCTCAAGCAACTCGGCGCCACCACCGTCATGACCACCGAGCGCGTCGAAGAATACGGCCCCGTCGCACGATTCGGCGTTGAAGAATTCGTCTCCGATAACGTCGTGATCGTCCGCAACGTCCTCGAAGGAGAACGACGCCGCCGCACCATCGAAATCCTGAAACTGCGGGGAACCACCCACATGAAGGGAGAATATCCCTTCACCATGACCAACAACGGCATCAATATCTTCCCCCTCGGGGCGATGCGCCTCACACAACGGTCGTCCAACGTCCGCGTCTCCTCCGGCGTCACCACCCTGGACGATATGTGTGGCGGAGGCTTCTTCAAAGACTCCATCATTCTCGCCACCGGCGCCACCGGAACCGGAAAAACCCTGTTGGTCAGTAAATTCGCCCAAGAAGGCTGTCTCAAAGGCGAACGCGCCATTCTCTTCGCTTACGAAGAATCTCGCGCTCAGCTACTTCGCAACGCCTACTCCTGGGGAATCGATTTCGAGGAAATGGAACGGCGCGGCTTGCTGAAAATCCTCTGCGCCTACCCGGAATCGGCCGGTCTCGAAGACCACCTACAAATCATCAAAACCGAAATCGTCGATTTCAAACCCTCTCGTATCGCCATCGACTCCCTGTCGGCTTTGGCGCGAGGCGTCAGCAACAACGCTTTCCGCCAGTTCGTCATCGGCGTAACCGGCTACGCCAAACAAGAGGAAATCACCGGGTTCTTTACCAACACCACCGACCAGTTCATGGGGTCGCACTCGATTACGGACTCCCACATTTCCACGATTACCGACACCATCATCATGTTGCAGTACGTGGAAATTCGCGGCCAAATGTCCCGCGCCATCAACGTCTTTAAAATGCGCGGTTCTTGGCACGATACGGGAATTCGCGAGTACACCATCAGCGCCAACGGACCCGAAATTAAAGACTCGTTCCGCAACTACGAAGGGATTATCAGCGGGTCTCCCTCCCGCATCGCTGTCGATGAAAAATCGGAACTCTCCCGCATCGTGCGCGGCGTTCAAGGAACGGGGAAAGATGAAGGGAAGAAGTTGTAAAGTTGTAGTTGGGTTGATGGGATGAGGAGATGATGGGATGAGGAGATGATGGGATGATGGAACGGGGAGAAACGGTTAACGGTCTTCCCTCTTCGCTGATGAAGTCTCCTCACCTCTGACCTCAATAACGATGTCTCAACTCCAAGCGTTAATTTTCGACGTAGACGGAACTCTGGCCGAAACTGAGCGAGACGGACATCGTGTCGCCTTTAATCGCGCCTTCGTTGAGGCGGGACTTCCGTGGAATTGGTCGATCGATCTCTACGGAAAACTCGTGGCCGTCTCGGGGGGAAAAGAACGGCTCAAACACTATATCCGCCAGTACCAAAGCGAGTTCGACCCCCCAGGCGGACTCGACGACTTCGTGCGTCGCCTCCACGCCACCAAAACCGAGATTTACCGCCAACTCCTTCAAGACGGCGCGATTCCCCTGCGTTGCGGGGTCAAACGCCTCCTCGAGGAAGCTCGCCGGGAAAACCTGCGTTTGGCCATCGCCACCACTAGCGCCCTCCCCAACGCCACGGCTTTGCTGGAAAAACATCTCGATCCCGACTGGTTTGAGGAAATCGCTGCTGGAGATATCGTTTCGGCTAAAAAACCCGCCCCGGATATTTATCACTACGTTCTCGACAAGCTGGCGTTATCTCCAGAAAACTGTTTGGTATTCGAGGATTCCCCCCACGGCTTACAAGCGTCCTTGGGGGCGGGGTTGAAAACTGTCGTCACCGTCAACGATTACACCCGTCACGGGGATTTTCGCGGGGCGGCGTTGGTTCTCGGGAGTTTGGGAGAACCGGACGAACCGTTTGAAATGGTTTCGGGAAATGCAGAAAATTTCGACGGGGCGACGTATTTCGATTGTGGCTTAGCCCGCCGAATTCTGGAATCGCCAACGACGTGAGGACGATCGCTTTCGTATTTGTCCCGCAGACACCGCTGCAAACTGGCCGCCGTTTCGCAGACAAGCAAACAAGATAGGCTTAAGGTAGGAGGCGAATACCCTCGTCGGGGTTGCGTCTGTCTTCTTCTATCGAGCCAATGACTCAGCTAGACTTGTCCGAAAAACATACCAAAACTCGCAAACACCACCACAGCGATGCAGTGTCCTCGCGAGTGTCACCCTGGCTGAGGGCGATCGTCTATCCCCTCGCCCACTATGTCGTTTTACCGACGTATTTCCACAGTATTGATGTTCGAGGACAAGAAAACCTTCCCAAATCGGGAACGGTGATTTTAGCCCCGACCCATCGATCGCGCTGGGACCCGATTCTCGTGGCCTATCTGACCGGATACCGCGTCACCCAACGCGATCCGAGATTTATGACTTCCGCCAACGAAACCACGGGAATTCAAGGTTGGATCGTCCGTCGTTTGGGAGCGTTTCCGGTCAATTTAAATCGCGTGGGAATTGGCAGTTTGCGTCACGGTCTCGAGTTGTTGTTACAGCAAAAAATGCTCGTTTTGTTTACGGAAGGCAACCTATTTTTTATTCAGAAAAACATCGAAAAAACGAATCCAGATCCGGAAGAGATTTATCCGATGAAACCGGGTTTGGGACGGTTGACGATGCAAGTTATCGAACAGAACCCGAATACAGATATTCGGATCGTTCCGATGAGTTTGCGCTACAGTACTGGAACCCCTACCTGGCGGTGCGACGTGCGGGTTCGCATTGGGGAAGCCCTTGACCCCAAAGCCTATTTTGACGGTGCGCCCAAACGCAGCGCGAAACGGTTGATGGCCGCACTCAAAGAACGGTTAGAAATTTTGCACGAGGTTCGCTAAGACCTGTCAGAGCGAGCGATGGCAAGGCTGTCGCACCGCTGACAGAGGTTCGTCACTGTTTAAAAAGGAAAACACAGGCTCAAAGCCTGTGTCACTGCCAAGTCACACCAAAAATAAAGAATTAATAACGAATAACGAATAACGAATAACGAATAATCAAACAGGCTTTATGCTTCTCTATTCACTTTGAAGAGGCGGGTTCGATCGCAGCCCAAACGACGCAGTATCAAGCGTTTGGTAGCAGAGACAAACCCACCTCTCGGACGTTTAGGAAAAATAAATTCAGACAACGTTCAAATTGAAACGGCTCAAAACAGCGAGAGAAAAACACAAATCTTGAGAACCTACTGATAGGATGCACCCGACTGAAAAACACGAAAACGAGTCGGAGTCGCTTGAGTTAAAGCCAGTGAGGTCGGGACTCACCATCTAAGCTACAGCGGCTTCAAACGCACTGTGGCTATCGAACATCTCGAAAACGCGATCGAGCTGCGTTAACTCGAAAATAATGCGAATCGCCGGAGACACCGAACACAATCCAAATTTGATATCGATTCGGTGCGCCAGTTTCAAAGCCGAAACCAAAGCCATCAATCCCGCGCTATCGAGGGATTCAGTTTTGGCCATATCGACTAAGACCACAGGGGTTTTCTGAGCCGAGACAGCAGAGGTAAGTTTTTGTCGAACTTGTTCGGCGTTGGCGGCGTTGAGATGGCCTTCGAGGCGAACAACGGTTACGTTCGGGTGAGTCGTAGCGGTCTGCATAATTTTATCCTTATACTGAAGCTGAACTGTCGCGTGTCATGTTACGACGATATGCCATCTCTTTCGGGATCGGCTACCCCATCCCTAGGAGTTTGCGGAATCTTTGTTTTACAACCCCGTTATGTAAAGATTTCAGAAAGCAATCTTAAAAAAAGTATCTGTAAATACCGTCTGAAACCATTATGCTAGGCTTGGACGGTAAATTGACACAAAAGTTCCCCCTGCTGACGGAGTGAAATTTTGCAGCGATCGAGATCACGTTTTGAGGGCTGATGCGATCGCATAAGTTAACAGCCAGTCGATCGAGAATAAGAGGTATAGCATTCTTTTAATACCCATGAAAGCGTCAGCGGCAATCCGTAATCTCGTCGAAAAAGCGCTGTACATTAAACGCTTAACCCCCGACCTGGAAAATCAGATTAATGACGAGCTAAGTCGGATGGGATACATTTCCGATGTGGATTACGAGGCGTTAGAGCTATTGATGGACGAAATGGATCGCGGACGCATTCAACTCGTCGCCAGTCCCTAGAGAGTTCGATCGAACGATTTCCGTTTTTATTCGCCAGGGTTTTAACCCTCAAACCCTTCACCCGAACCTCGAGTTTTCTTAACCCGAAAATCATTTAACTCAAGGGTAATAAAACGTGGTATTGATATAAAACGTAAAACTAGGAGAGTGAAGGTTCCGGAAACTTAATAATTTGTAACGGCTTGTCTTGACGAGAAAGCTTGGCTTACAGGGTCGATGGAAAAGATCGCACGGGCGACCCACAAGCGGTTACGATCGAGATCGCGCAGCATGAAGATCGATCGAGCCAAGAGACATCGCCGATGACCTCAGACCTTCAAGAGCAAATTTCCACCCTCCAAGCCACCATCGACACCCTTCAAAAAGAACGGGCGGCTTTAGCCGTGCGTCCAGTTCTCCCCGACAACGACAATCCCGAAGCCATCGTCGAAGCCTACCGTTCCCACGCCCGAGAAACCGCCCAACAAGCGGCCGAACTCAAGGGAATCGACGACGCCATTACCGCTTTAAAAGACCAACTGCGAGCGAAAAAAGCCCTCGTCGGTCAATATCGCGAACACCGACGCGATCCCGTGCGCGAAGAAATCGAACGGGCGAAAACCGAAGCCGAACGCCACGCCGATCGCATCAACGAACTGGCGATCGAACTGACCGAAGAAATTCGCGCCCTCAAAGCGATCGCCGACGATCTCAGTCCTCTATATTGGCAATATGAAGGAAAACCCTTCATCACCGGATTCAAACGCATCACCGTCCCCGACGTGCGTTCCGACGGTTCCGTGTGGCGCATCGTCAACCGTATTGTTTAATGATGGGATGATGGGATGATGGGATGATGGGATGATGAGTCGGTGCGTGACGCGGAAATACAAGATTTACCTGACTTTGCCAGCATTTATCGGCCGCGTCACACACCCTACCACTCCTCACGATCGCCTCATCTCCTCATCTCCTCATCTCCTCATCTCCTCATCTCAACGCAACTAGGCCATGATCGAAGTCGAACACCTCAGCAAAAGTTACGGAAGCCTCCACGCCATCCGCGATTTATCTTTCTCCGTCGAAGATGGCGAAATCCTGGGATTTCTCGGGCCCAACGGGGCGGGAAAAACCACCACCATGCGGATTCTCACCGGATTTCTCCCCGCGACCTCCGGAACCGCCCGTATCGCTGGGTTCGACGTTCACGACCAGTCCATGAAAGTACGCCAGCGCATCGGCTACCTTCCCGAAAATCCGCCCTTGTACCCCGAAATGACCGTTGAGGGGTTTTTGCACTTCGTCGCCCGCATTAAAGGCGTTTCGGCGGGCGATCGAACTCCCCGAGTCAACATCGCCATTTCCCGCTGCGGCTTGACCGAATACCGGAAAACCCTCATTCGCAAACTCTCCAAAGGCTATCGCCAGCGGGTGGGAATCGCCCAGGCGATCGTTCACGACCCCCCGGTTATCGTCCTCGACGAACCCACCGTAGGACTCGACCCCCGCCAAATCATCGAAGTCCGCAATCTCATCAAAAGCTTAGCCGGAGACCATACCATCATCCTCTCTACTCATATTCTCCCCGAAGTGAGCATGACTTGCTCTCAGGTGGCGATTATCAACCGGGGACGACTCGTCACCACCGACACCCTCGAGAACCTCATGGGACAACTGACGGGAGGAACCACCTACGACATCGAAGTGGGGGGAGAGGTGGACGGTGTAGAAGCGGCGATTCAGTCTTATTTGGGGAATCTTCCCGAGGTGAAATCCGTCGAATCGTTATCGAACGACGAACTTCCCGACTATCGTTTCCGATTTCGCGTGAAAGCCGAAGCGGGTTGCGAACCGGGAAGCGACATCGCCGCCGCTGTTCTTGAAGGAAATTTAAAGTTGTTCGAGATGCGGCGAACTCGCGCCAGTCTGGAAGAAATTTTCTTGCAACTTACCACGGAAGAGAAATCGGAAGAAACTCCGGTTTCTGAAACCGAATCGTCTGAGGCTGAATCGTCTGAGGTTGAATCGTCTGAGGTTGAATCCGATACTTCCGAGACGATCGCAGCGGTTGCTGTTGCTTCGGCGACTGTCTCGAACACCGAATCCTCTGAATCTCAATCACCGAAAATCGACATTTCCGAACCGACGGAGGAAAGCGACGATGTTGGGGATTCCGCTGAAGATTCTGGCGGAGATTCGGACGGGGATGGCGACGGCTAAAATGGGGTGCATCTCACTTTTGTAAAAATCACTTTTGTAAAAATATGAGTTTGCGGTAGGTTGGGTGGAGCGATCGCGAAACCCAACCACAGCTCAATTCAGTGCAGAGACATTGTATAGACTCCGATCTGATAAATTTACAGGGTTGAGATGCACCCGCTAAAATGCCTCTCGATCGAAGTTTTTTATTCTGTTTAAATCGAGCGATTGGCGCGATTTTGGATTTCAATGTTTTTGAATTAAATTAATTCAATTAAATCTCGAAGATCGCCAGCCCCAAAATATCTATAAAAATACAGACGAATCATGAAACTTGTCCTCAGCAACATCATCGCCATTTATCGAAAAGAACTCCAAAGCTATTTCGTCTCTCCCTTAGCAATGTCAGTTGCGGGTATTTTCTGGCTCATCGCGGGCTTCTTTTTCGTCACCATTCTCCTCGATCCCCAACGGGGAATCCTCGCGCAAGTGGCCGCCCAAACTGCGATGGAAAGTCAAACGGGCGTCGAAGCCCCACCGATTGACGTTCCCTATCAATTCATGCAGTTTTTCCTCAGTACGATCGCCTCGCTCTCCTTATTTATTCTCCCCATTTTATCGATGGGATTGTACGCAGAAGAACGCAAGCGGGGAACCCTAGAATTGCTCGCGACATCTCCCCTGTATAACTGGACAGTTGCCACGGGAAAACTGCTCGGAGTCGTCACCTTTTACGCCACCTTAACCGCCCCTTTACTGCTCTACGAAGCCATTACCTTCAGCAGCGCAGACCCCCCGTTTCCGCCGACAATTCCCCTTCTCGGACATTTGGGATTAATTCTGTTGGCGGCCAGCGTTCTATCTCTGGGAATGTTCGTTTCGTCCCTGACCGATAGCACGATTCTGTCCGCCGTTTTGACCTTCGCGCTGATTCTATTTTTATGGGTGATAAACCTCATCGCGGAAAACGTCGGCGGTACCTTTGGCGAAGCCTTGGGACATCTTTCCCTGTTGGAGAACTACAACACCCTCATTCAAGGAATTGTCGATACCAGTAGTATAATTCTGTTTGCGAGTTACATCTTTCTGGGCATCTTTCTCACCGCACAGTCGATCGAAGCCCTGCGCTTCCAACGTAACTAACCCACAGGCGAACGACTTTTCCTATGCGCGACTTCCTTAAAAAATACTGGAACGCCTTACTCTGGCTGGGCTTGTTTTTCAGCGTCGCCGGACTGTCCGCTGGGGGCGTGTCTGGCGTCTGGGTTCCCGTTCCCGCTATCTTGCTGATTTTGGGAATCGTTCTGTTGGGAATTTGGCTGATTTACCAAGGCCAGTTTAGCCAGGGCTTCTGGAGTCGGCGATCGACCGAAGCGGGAACCAACGCCCTTTTCGCTACCCTCTCGATTTTCATTATCCTGGGAATCGTCAACGTTCTCGCCGTTCGCACTTCCGCCCGTTTCGACCTCACGGAAACCCAACGGTTTACCCTCGCCCCCCAAACCCAAGAAATCCTTCAGAACCTGGACGAACCCGTGAAAGTGTGGGTGTTCAGCAACCAAACCAGCGCCACCGACACCGCCCTCCTCGACAACTACGAACGGTTAGCCCCCCAACAGTTCGATTACGAATACGTCGATCCCCAAGCGAATCCCGGTTTAGTACAGGAGTTTAACGTCGGACAAATCGGCGATGTCTACCTCACCGCAGGGGAACAACGTCAATACGTGCAAACCGTCGGCGTCGAACCCCTCTCTGAAGCGAAACTGACAAACCGTCTCGCCCAACTCTACAGCGGCGATCGCTTCACCGTCTATTTTCTCCAGGGTCACGGCGAACCGGCGATCGTTCCCGGTGGCGAAGATTCCCTGTCTAAAGCCGTTCGCGCCCTGGAAGACCAAAACGCCCTCGTCGAATCTCTCAACCTCATCGAAGCCGGAAGCGTTCCCGACGATGCGTCTGTCGTTATCGTCGCCGGCCCGACTGAGGAACTCTTCGACCCGGAAATCAAAGCCTTACAAACCTATCTCGACAACGGGGGCGGGTTGTTACTCCTCATCGACCCCAATACCGACCCCGGTTTAACGGATTTTCTCAAATCCTGGGGGATTACGTTAGACGATCGCATTGCGATCGACCCCGAACGCTGGGTTCAAGGGTTCGGCCCCGCCGCCCCCCTCGTCATCGACTACGGAACTCATCCCATTACGACGGATTTCGGGCGCAATTACTCCCTGTTTCCCGTGGCGCGTCCGATGGAATACGACGAAGTGGAGGGAATTGATACGACGCCGTTGTTGTTTACCAGTAACGCAAGTTGGGCGGAGAAAAACCTCGATGAAGGTCCGGATTGGGAGTTGAATCCGGAAGAAGACCGCCCCGGACCGCTGGTGTTGGCGGTGGCGTCGAGTCAAAAACTGGACACTCCTGAACCTACCCCGACGCCAGAACCGACGCCGGAAGGGGAAGAGAACGCAGAAACCGAAACGGAAACTGAAGCGGAAACGCCGGAAGAAACGCCGGAAGAAACGGTTGAAGATAACGCCGAGGCGGAGGCGGAAACGCCGGAAACTGAAGCCACCCCCGAACCGACGGCTTCTCCAGATACCGAAGCGGCTGAAACTGCTGAAACTGAAGAATCTGAAGAAACTGCTGAATCTGAAGAAACTGCTGAAACTGAAGAAACCGTTTCCGAGGCGCGATTGGTGGTCGTCGGCGACTCTGATTTTATGACCGATGGGTTTTTCGACGGACAACTCAACGGCGACTTTTTCCTCAACTCGGTGGAATGGCTGAATCCGGAAACGGAAGAAACCCTGTCGATTCGTCCGCGAGAGGATGTCGATCGCAATATCGCCATGACGCCCCGACAGGCGCGACTTCTCGGGTGGACGGCGTTAGTCACGTTCCCGGTTATCGGATTCGCCGCCAGTGCGATTTTGTGGTGGACGCGGCGATAGAACTCAAGCGAACTTTCCGGCGGCGACGTCTGCTTTAAATTGTTCTAATCGCGTTTCTAACTCGACGGTTAAATTTTCCAGAAGAGTCTCGTCGCTGAGATTGGGTTCGACTCGTTTTTTGATATCTTTAAATTGTTCGACCACTTCGCGTTTTTTAAGCCAGTGGGTTAACGACGCCAAAACCGCCGCGCGACTTCCCCGAATCCCTCGAATCCCTCGAATTCCGTATTGAGGCGATAAATCTCGCATTTGGTGAAGTCCGTAAGGACGATAGGACAGACCCACAGATTCGCACCAATCGATCCACTTAAAGGGTAAAATTCGTTCGATCGCCGTGTGGACGCAAATCCAAGGAACGCGCAGCGCATCGGCGACGATCGCGCCGTGTAACGCCTCAGTCAACAGGATTTCCGTGCGATCGATCTGTTTCAAGACTTCTTCAACGGGTTGGCGAGGATCGATGTAGTGAATTCCCGCCATTTCACAAGTTTCCGTCCAAGTTTTCGCTCCAGTAATCGATTGGGAAAAATGGGACATAAAACTATATTTATATTGCTTGACGCCTTCGCTTTTAAACAGCCGTCTGACCAAAACCGCCCCATCTGTTACGGCCGTTTCTTTGGGAAGCCCGAGGAGACAAGCAGATAACGGACCGCGAACGCAGTAAATCGTCCAATTGTCTTCAATATTAACGTTTTGGTTGTAACCCGCTCCGGTACTGAAAAACGCGACTTGCTGCGCTCCTGGCGCTCGTTCTGGAATCAAACTATTAATCAACGTGCCAATCCCAAAAAAATAACTCTTTGGATTATCATCGATAATGTTGGGAAGTAATTTATTCCAAATCCAAGGATTGAGTTCGTCCCCAAAATTGGGTTGTTCTTCGTTTTTTTGTAAAAATAAAGTTTCATCGATCCTCCGCGATCGAAGTGTTAAATTGAACGAGATAGAAATAGGGTCTCCGCCGTTTGCGGGGGAAAATGTATAGCAAAATACAAATACCTGGAGAATCGAGAGCCAAAACCCCTGAAATCTCGTGAAGTCAGTTTTTCTGTCACCCTAAACGGCGAAGAGCCTAGAAATAGACCCAGCGTCGCGCTTTCATCCATCTCAACGTAATCTTATGCGATGTACGCAAGAGTTGTCAGGAGATCGGGGCAAATTACTAAAAATTCGATCGCGTTTCCCTTACCGCACTTCAGACACCGCTTCTCCCACATATTGAATTCGATAAATGCGGTTGTTGGCTTCCTCGGTAAATAACAAACTCCCATCCGGTAACACCAACACACCCACCGGACGACCCCAAGTTGTGGGAACGCTGGGGTCGAGGAGAAATCCCGTCAGGAAATCTTCGTAAGTCCCCAGCGGACGACCGGATTCGTCGAAGGGGACGAATACGAGTTTGTATCCCGTTCCGCGATCGCGATTCCAACTTCCCCGAAACGCCACAAACGCGCCGTTACGATATCTCTCGGGAAAGGTTTCGCCGTCGTAAAACTGCAACCCCAACGCCGCTGAATGGGACTGAAACAGTACGTCTGGGGTTTGAGTTTGCGCCGCTAACTCCGGGTTTGCGCTGTCCCCGTTTTGAATATGTCGGGGGTCGAGAAGATTCGGCGACAAATACGCATAAGGCCAACCGTAAAATTCCCCCTCGCGAATTCGCGTCAAATAGTCGGGAACCAGGTCGTCCCCCAAGCCATCCCGTTCGTTA
Source organism: Baaleninema sp. (assembly GCF_049974805.1). Taxonomy (NCBI): domain Bacteria; kingdom Bacillati; phylum Cyanobacteriota; class Cyanophyceae; order Oscillatoriales; family Oscillatoriaceae; genus Baaleninema; species Baaleninema sp. The sequence continues at coordinate 946 of NZ_JBNGCO010000027.1, read as the reverse complement.
ACCGTGGTGTAGAGTTCCCCGGTTTGCGGGTGAAAGTCTAAACCCACAGGATTTCGCAACCCCGACGCAAACACCCGCGTGTCAGAACCGTTTAAATTCATCACCATCACCGAGGCGCGAGGAAGGGGTTCTTCGCTAACGTTCGATCGCGACCCAACGGATACATATAATTTATCGCCCTCTGGGGCAGCTACCACGTTGCGCGTCCAATGCTGGCGGTATCCCTGTCCGGGGAGGTCGGCGATTTTCTCGGATTCTCCCGAAATCTCCCTTTGACCGTCGGTATAGGGAAAGCGAATCACCGCATCGGTGTTTCCCACATAAAACGAGTCCCCCGCAAACGCCATCCCGAAGGGAATATACAATCCGTCGTCTGCATCGGCGAAAATTCCCGTTTCGTCCGCGACGCCATCGCCGTCAGTATCTTTTAACCAGCGAATTCGCGTTTCTGGCGTTTCCGTCACCAACACTTCCCCCGTCGGCGTCAACGCCAACCATCGCGGACTCTCTAAATTCTCCGCGAAGACGTTGACTTGAAATCCGGGGGGAACGTTCAAAACGGGATTTTCGGGAATGGGAACCACCTGGGGCGGATTGGAGGCGCTTTCGGTGTGGTAGGGTTCGGGAAGATCCGATATTTGAATCGCGATCGCTTCGGGAGATAATTTCGCCGTCGAAATGACTTTCGCCACCGCAGCAGGACTTGGCTTCGCATCGGGAGAATTCGACGAATTCGGCGAATCGGTTGGAGGAGGCGGAGAACTGAAGGTTTCAACTGTTTCGTCCGAGGCGCACCCGCTGGCGAGGACTATCGGAAGCAGTACAATAGAAACAATTTTCGCGGACATCGAGCGAAACCCTCAGTTGTGCGAAATCATTATTAGATAACGAGTTGACATCCTCCCCGGCCTAAAGGCGCGGGGATTCCCAGACCTCACGATCTGAG
>NZ_JBNGCO010000026.1:0-47843 GCF_049974805.1 Baaleninema sp. | reverse complement strand
GTGTTTTTCCGTCGTCGCCACAGCGCGATTCCACTGTTGGATGCACTTATCCATATCGAGATAGGAGTTGATATGGGTTTGGGTGGCGCCGATATCCTCGCCGAGATACTTCTGTGCGGCGTCGTAGAGCGAAGCGACGACATCGATGCCGTTGCGGACGATGTGAATAAAGCGAGCGTCGGGGAGATAGTGCTGAATGCGATCGATATAGTACAGGTGATACGGCGTTTTTTCGAGCCAGACGCTTTTACCGCGATCGATCGTCACCCGGTCCATTAAGTGAACGAACCCATTCACCCATTCCCGAGACGAGGAAGACTCTCGAGGCATCAACGACAACAAGTCTTCGCGATCGATATCGGCGAGGAACTGTTGCATTCGCTTGGCAACTCGGTGGCGATAGCGTTTCGGCAAGATATCTCTAGCCAGTAGCCAACTGTCACGCCAGTCGGCGACAGTCTCGCGAATCCCCTCGGGAGAAGTTCCAAAAATTCGGTGTTCGACACGACCGAACGCTTTCATGAAAAACAGTGTTTCGGGAAACGAGGTGACGTCAGGATGAGCGGTCATTAACGCCTGTAACAATGTCGTTCCCGAACGGGGGCAGCCGAGTACAAAAACTCGCCCTTGAATGGCTTGGCTCATAGTTTTTTCTTAATTTTTATAGGGTTTTTGTCAAATGAACTGGGGTCAAAATCGGAAAAATACAAGTTGAATTCAAAATTTGACAAGATTTTCCTGGTCTCGAAACGCAACTCTGTTCGAGGGACTTTTTGAAATTTGGTTTTTTCTGAATTGCCAAACACTTGCCAAATATTCTAGCCAATCTCTTCAAAAAAAAGCAAGAGTTTTTTGTTGCAAATTTTTTAAATGCGATTTTCCTTGTTTTTAAATCCCGAAAAACTTCACCCCAAAAACTTAACCCACTTCTGTCGCTTTGGCTGCTAAACCCTTACAAATCCACGACAAACGCTATTTTATGGCGACTCTATAGTGTTTGTCGGTACGGCTTCTAACACCTGTTGTCCAGGTTCGAGACCCCCTCTGAAGGGGGGCATCTCAACAATGTAAATTTATCAGATCGGAGTCTCTGCACTGTCTCTGCACTGAATTGAGCTGTTGTTGGGTTTCGCTATCGCTCCACCCAACCTACGGCAAACTCATATTTTTACAAAAGTGAGATGCACTCCCTCTGAAGTCCCTTTTATGTTATAAAAACTAAAACCCTAAAAAGTTATTAATAACTATAACTTGATAGAGAATCCGCATCTCAAACAGCCGTTTCGCCGAATCCTACAAAAACCTCTGTGTTCTCTGTGCCTCTGTGGTGAGCGCGTGTTCAAACCCAGCTTATCGAAACGATGGGAAACGCCAAAAAAAAATCAGCCTGAAGCAACGCTCCAGACTGACAAAAACCGAAAAATTCAGCGAAATCGGAAATTAGGCAGAGGCCGACACCGCCGGACTGAACGCCTTTTTCAACACCTCGACTTTATCCAAGCGTTCCCAAGGCAGATCGAGATCCGGGCGTCCCATGTGGCCGTAAGCCGCCGTCTCTTGGAAAAAGCGGCCGTTCCGTTCCCCGGGAAGGTTGCGTAAATCGAAGGTTTGGATAATTCCAGCCGGACGCAACTCGAAGTTTTCCTTAACCACTTCGAGCAGTTTATCTTCGTCCACCTTACCCGTACCGAAGGTTTCGATGAAGATGCTCGTCGGTTGCGCGACGCCGATGGCGTAACTGACCTGAACTTCGCATTTTTCCGCCAGTTCAGCCGCGACAATGTTTTTCGCGATATGGCGACAAGCGTAAGCGGCGCTACGATCGACCTTCGTGGGGTCCTTACCGGAGAAGGCACCGCCACCGTGACGGGAGTAACCGCCGTAAGTGTCGATGATAATTTTACGACCCGTTAAGCCGGAATCCCCTTGAGGACCGCCGATGACGAATTTTCCGGTGGGGTTGACCAAGAAACGAGTGCGATCGTCGGGTTTCACGTCGATATCCGAAAATACCGGCTGTACCACCGCCGTCCACAAATCGGCTTGAATTTTCTCCCGCACCGACTTCTCATCGCTAAGATGGTCGATCGTGGGCGTGTGTTGCGTCGAAACCAGAATCGTATCGATACCGATGGGTTTGCCATCTTCGTAAATGACGGTGACTTGGGTTTTCCCGTCCGGACGCAAATAGGACAGTTCCCCAGTTTTGCGAACCGCCGCCAGACGGCGAGACAGACGGTGCGCCAAACTAATCGGCAAAGGCATGAATTCGGGGGTTTCGTCGCAGGCGAACCCGAACATCAACCCTTGATCTCCAGCACCCACTTCGTCGAGTTCGGCGTCGCTGGCTTCTTCCCGGCGTTCGTGGGCAGCGTCCACCCCCTGGGCGATGTCGGACGATTGCTCGTCGAGTGCCACGAGAACCGAGCAGCTATTGGCAGAAAAGCCGTTTTCGGCGTCCGTGTAGCCGATTTCAGCAATTTTCTGCCGTGCGACTTTCACGTAATCCACTTTGGCGTTCGAGGTGATTTCCCCGGTAATTAATACCAAACCGGTGTTGACCACCACTTCCGCCGCGACGCGACTGCTGGGGTCTTGTGCCAACAGCTCGTCGAGAATGGTATCGGAAATTTGGTCGCAGATTTTGTCAGGATGTCCTTCAGTGACGGACTCCGAAGTAAAAAGATAGCGGCGAGACAAGGACTCTTCCTCCTTCCATCGTAATAAGCAGCAAGGCTTTGGGCAGCAGGGCGAACGCTAACCGCACGCTCGATCTGCTATAGTATCAGTTTTATCCGCCCTCTAGGTCTCCACACCACCCTGACCTGGCGTCGTTCTTGGGCATTGATAGGGAACGGGGAACGGGGAACAGTGGTAGGGTGCTGTGACGCGGGCGCCCAAAGGTCGCTGAAAGTCGCTCAATCCCATCTCTTCCTCTCCCTATTTCCCCCTCTCCCCCTCCGTTGAGGTTACGATCGCGCCAACGCATAAGGTCGCGCGGGGAATCCGGCGACGGTTAAGGCTCCAACCGCACGTTCGCAGTCGGGGACTCGGAACTGCGCCCCCAACCGGACGAATTGGCGTTGGTGTCCGCTGGCGATAACGCCGATGACGGGAACTTTGGATTCGGTATTTTCGCCGACTTGGGTGCGAATCACGTCCCGCAGGCGGTTGCGTTCTTGAATGTCTCCGGCTTGTTCCGGGGTTAGCTTCACCATCACCATCTGCACCCGTTCGATGATTTCGGCGTCTTCGATAATTAATTGGGGGCGATCGTCGCGACGCTCGATTTTACCCCAGACGATGAGTCGCGCGTCTTCAGTCAGCATTTGGCCGATGCGTTCGTAGGCTTTGGGGAAGACGACGCCTTCGGCACCTCCGGTGAGGTCTTCGACTTCTACGATCGCCATGCGATCGCCTTTTTTGGTGATAATCGGTTTGAGGCTGCTCAACATGACGATGGCGCTGACGGTGGTTTTTTCCGGTCGATCGCCGAGTTCGTTGAGGCTAATCGGCGCCAGGAGTCGGGAGCTTTTCTGAATCGACTTGAGGGGATGGTCGGAGACGTAGAAGCCGAGAAGTTCTTTTTCCAGTTTGAGTTTTTCCATCGGCTCGAAATCAGGAACCTGGGGCGGTTCGGGGAGTCCGTCGAAACCGTTTTCGTCGCGGGTATGGTTCTCTTCGCCACCGAGTCCGATTTGGTCGAAGAGGTTGAACTGACCCGTCGCCCGGTCTTTGGCCCGGGATTGCGCCCAATCCATGACGGTATCGAGGTATTCCATCAGTTGTTTGCGATTGGGGTTGAGTTTGTCGAAGGCGCCGCATTGGATGAGGGCTTCTAAGGCGCGACGGTTGACGGCGTGGAGATCGACGCGATCGCACAAATCCGCCAGGGATTCAAAGTCGCCGTCTTTGTTTCGGGTTTTGAGGATGCAGTCGATCGCCCCTTGTCCGACGTTTCGCACCGCCGAGAGTCCGAAGAGAATGCGTTTTCCGTCCACGGGGGTAAAATCGACGTTCGATCGATTAATATCGGGCGGTTCCACCTCTATACTCATGTTGGTACAGGTGGCGATATATTTTTGAACTTTGTCTTGGCTGCCGCTGTTGGCGGTTAACAGGGCGGCCATGTATTCGACGGGATAGTTGGCTTTGAGATATGCCGTTTGATAAGTGACATATCCGTAAGCCATTGAGTGGGATTTATTAAAACAATATTCAGCGAACTTCACCATCTGCTCGAAGAGGGCTTCAGCAGTTTTGCGATCGACCCCATTTTTCGCCGAACCGTCGATAAAAATACCGCGATGTTTCTGCATCTCCGCCATCTTTTTCTTACCCATGGCGCGACGCAGCAAATCCGCTTCTCCCAAGGAATACCCCGCCATATCTTGAGCGATTTTCATAATCTGCTCTTGATACACCATAACGGCGTAAGTTTCCTGAAGAATCGACTCCAACATGGGATGGTCGTATTCGATCGCCTCCAAACCATGTTTGCGGTTAATAAACTTAGGAATCAGCCCCGCATCCAGCGGACCGGGACGATACAACGCCAAAATCGAGGAAATATCGTCAATACAAGAGGGTTTCAAATCCCGTACCACCTGACGCATTCCCGAAGATTCCAGTTGGAAAATCCCTTCTAACTTCCCTTCTGCTAACAGTTTGTAGGTCTTTTGAATATCTTTTGGAAGTTTGTGGTCTTCGCTGCGGGCGGCGATCGATTGTGCTTTTCGTTCCTGAGAGGCTAAATCGTCCGGGTCGATGCGATATCCTTGAGTTTGCTCGATGAGATCCAACGTTTTTTGAATCATCGTCAAGTTTTTCAAGCCCAAGAAATCCATTTTCAGCATTCCCATGGATTCCAAATCTTCCATCGGATACTGAGTCGTAACCCCTCCTTCTTTATTATATTGCAACGGCACAATTTCATCAATCGGATCGGCAGAAATAATCACCCCCGCCGCGTGAACTCCAGTCGATTTGTTAGTCCCTTCAATGCGAATTGCCATATCGAGCCAACGCTTCACAATGGGGTCGGTATCGTAGGCTTTTTTAAACTCCGGTTCCGGCGTATCGTCGGAAATCATTACTTTTAATTTCTCCGGCTTACCCCGAGAAACCGGAATCATTTTCGCCATAACATCGGCTTGTTTGTAGGGAATATTCAACACCCGCGCCACGTCTTTTAACACCGCTTTCGAGGTCATGCGGTTAAAAGTAACAATTTGCGCGACCTTTTCTTTTCCGTACTTTTGCGTGACGTACTGAATCATTTCGTCCCGCCGTTCGATACAAAAGTCTGTATCGATATCGGGCATAGACTTCCGTTCTGGGTTCAAAAATCGCTCGAACAGTAAGCCGTGGTGAACCGGATCGATGTTCGTAATTCGTAGCGAATAGGCCACCAACGACCCCGCCGCCGAACCCCGTCCGGGTCCGACGGGGATGTGGTTATCTCTGGCGAATTTAATGTAATCCCAAACCACGAGGAAGTAGGTGGAAAAGCCCATTTGCTGCATCATTTTTAGCTCGTATTCGAGCCGTTCTTTATATTCGGGCTTCAGTTCGGCGTGACTTTTGGCGTTGAGTCGATCGAGCAATCCTTCCCAGGTGACTTTTTCCAGGTAAGTATCGGCGGTATGGCCGGCGGGAATGGGAAAATCGGGAATTCGCGTGTCGCCAAAGAGGTCGTAAGGTTGGACTTTTTCGGCGACTTCTAAGGTGTTGTGGATGGCTTCTTGAATCACCTCGTCGCTGAGGTGATCGCGAAATAGTTGCGCCATCTCTTCGGCGGTTTTTAAATATTCCGTGCCGCTATAGCGAAGGCGTTTGTCTTCCGTGATGAGTTTCCCCGTTTGGATACATAACAGGGCGTCGTGGGCTTCGACGTCGTTGCAGGAAATATAGTGAGAATCGTTGGTGGCGATAATTTTAATGTCCAGTTCTCGGGCGATTTTGACGATTTCCACGTTGACCACGCGGTCTTCTGGAGACCCGTGGTCTTGAATTTCTAGGTAAAAATCCTCTCCGAAAACCTCTTTGTACCACTTGGCAATCCGACGGGCGACGTCGGGTTTGTTTTTGAGGATGGCTTGGGGAATTTCGCCCCCCAAACAGGCACTCGTGACGATGAGTCCTTCTTTATATTGTTCGAGGAAGTCTTTGTTAATGCAAGGACGGGCGAAAATGCCTTTGCCTTGGTATCCTTCGAGGTGGGAAATGGTGGTGAGTTTGACGAGGTTTTTGTAACCCTGGTTGTTTTTGGCGAGAACGACTTGGTGGTAACGAGGGCGTCGTTCTTGTTTGGTGATGTCGCCGTTGATGACGTACATCTCGTTGCCGATGATGGGTTTGATGCCTTTGCCACGACAGAGTTTCACCAGTTGCGCCGCGCCGTACATGACGCCGTGATCGGTGAGGGCGATGGCAGGCATTCCCAATTCTAAGGCGCGATCGATCAGCGGTGACAGTTGACTGGCGCCGTCGAGGAGGCTGTAGTCGCTGTGGATGTGCAAGCCGACGAAAGACATAAGCGGTGGTTCGATGAAACTCGTGAGGGAACGAGATCCTATGGTAACGCTGAGATGGGTTCGATCGTGCCAATGTTGCAACTGTCTGCGAAGGAGGGGGAAAGGAGCGAGATCGCCCGTTTGGGAAGGGTGACACTGGGGCAACTGTGCGAAATTGAGGAGATTGGGGGGGCAAACTCTCGTAATCTAAGGTTGGAATACGCCATTTTAAACAAACCCATCGCCCGAGGAAACTTGCAAATGACCGTTGCGACGAAGCCTAAAGAGCGTTCTTCTGAATCGTTACCGGAATCGTTACCGCCGTTGACGCCGGATACAGTGCAGCGGGCCCGGGAAGGTTGGGAAGCGGCGATCGATCGCGAGGTGCGCCAAGCCACGGAAGAGGCGTTCGATATTACGCAAGAAATCGGTTTAGGGAAACCGCCTCGACGGGCGAACGGACATCTGCGACGCTGGATTTTGCGATGGCTGGTGCGTTTGCTGTTCCGAGTCAAGGTGGAAAACGCCCATTTGTTACCGGAAGGGCCGGTGTTGTTGGTGGCGAACCATCTCAACCATATCGATCCGCTGTTGATTTTAGGGGAAATTCCGGCGTCTCCGTATTGTTACGTTCTCGGCGACGCGCGATCGCTCTACAACGCCCCTTGGAAACGGGCAATTTTGCAGTGGGCGCAAGGAGTGATTCCCCTCAACCGCTGGTGGAAAGAGGAAAAAGCGGTGATTGCTGGGGCGAAATCGGGACGGGAGGATTTGGCAGAGTTGGCGGAGAAGATTCAGCAAGACGTTCCCGATGGGAGTTCGATCGAAATGTTGCGTCAGCTCGATCGATCCGTGCAAGCGGTGTTTAACAACGGCGATTCGCTGTTACTGTTCCCGGAAGGAAAGCTGGGAACCGAAGAAGGAAAACTGCTTCCCCTCAAGCGAGGCGTCGCCACTTACGCCCTGAGATCGGGGGTTCCCATCGTTCCCATTGCTTTAATTGGTACCGAGGATTTATATTTCCGCAAAACCCTGACGCTGCGTTTTGGGGAGGCGATCGCGGTTCCCCAGGCGAAACGGCCGAAATCTCGCCAGGTTCAAGCGGTTATCGAAGCGGTTCGAGAACGGTTAGAAGCACTGCTACCGCCGGATTATCGGGAACCGGACGAGTTGAAGCTGTTTGGGTCTTTTCTCAACCATATGTTTTGGTAGTCGCGGCGATTCTATTGGGATGCGATCGCGAAAAACCCCTTCTGCTTCAGGAATCGTGAAGCCAGAAGGGGGCAAACCTCAAGTGTCGATCGCGCAAGGGTCCGCGACCCGAACGCGATCGACTATCCGGTGCGTTACCACAGGAAATTATCGGGGTTTTCGAGGGTATTGGCGTTCACGCCTGCACCTCGGACAAACAAGGACATTTACCATCCACGGAGACCGGAGCCATCGGGATCGATCGAAACCAAAGTTCCGAAAACTGTATCTGCAAAGCGGAGGTGCGTTTCATCGATTCCGAGATGGCTGAGATCGATGCGATCTCGACCGAGGGCGAAATCCGTGAGAATATCCAATCCATCGTCCGGACTGGTATAAACAAAGCGATCGAAACCTTCGCCTCCCGTCAAAACATCCGTACCTTCCCAGTCAAACAAGTTGTCGTCTCCGTTCGTTTCCGTCAGCCGATCGCTTCCGGAAGTTCCCGTAATATCGGGAGCGATCGAGCGACTTGCGAAGAGCGAACCATCTGCCACTCCTTCACCGCCGTGGATAGTTTCGTGGGTTTCGTCGCCAACGGTCGGCATTTCACCCCCTTCATCGCCACCACCGTTTCCGGGGCTTTCTTCATCGTCGGGGCCTCCAACTCCCGGAGTTTCGCCGACATCGTCTCCACCCGGCTGCGGGTCATCGTTGAGAATGGTTCCGATACCTTGATTATCGTTAAGATCGGCATTCGTGGCATTACTCAAATCGACAAAGAAGGTTTCGTCCGATTCAAAGTCGGTATCGCCGAAGATTTCGATGACGATCTCTTTCGTTGGTCACCCCCTACAAAGGTTAACGTACCACTTTGCGCCGTATAGTCTTCCCCTGCCAACGCGGTATCGTCATCTAAATTTGCCGTGTGAAAGGCTAACTCTGCACCGGGTGCTACGTCGTGAACCAGTTGCAATATTGCCCGACCTTCGTCGCTTCCAGAGGATAAGTCCCTCAGAACGTTTACGGGGGTTGTATTACCGAAAGGGTTGCCCACGCCGGGAAGATCTCCGGAAACAACGTCTTTATCTGCATCGCCTAGAAAGTCGTAGCTATCTGAGAGAGCGCCAACGGTTACACCGCTTCCGTCTACGCCAAAGGTGTTGCGAGCGATATCCGATCGCATGGAAATATCGCCTTGACTGGTGGTCGCGCCGATGTTGGTGACGGGTCGGTAAGCGGGTCGGGCAAATTTTAAGGTATTTAGATTTTCGAGGTTTTCTAGGGCATCGATCGGTAATAAGCCGTTGGCGATTCGCCCAAAGGAAACGGAATTTTGTAATCCTAGGGCTTCGAGATCCCTGATGAGAACCTCTGTTTCTCCTGATGCGACGGCTTCGATCGCCACTACGGGAACATCGGCTGTGTCTTCGATATCGTCGCCGACTTGGATGAGCGGGTTACTCGGCTCGAAATCGTCAGATCCGCCTCCTTCTATAAAGTTTTCGTATTCTTGGGAGAGTTCCGTTAAGTCCGATCCGAGTTTGAAGAGCGATTCGTCTTTCGTCGATAAGGGACGAAACGGACGATCGCTAGAAATCGGACTAAATCGATCTCGTTCTTGGTGAGAATCCATGTTTTTCTCCTACTTTTTATGCGGTTTGAGCTATAGCTGAGAGGTATGATTTTTGGGTTCGATCGACTGCAAGCGCCACAAATTAGCAACGGGAAACTTATTCTCGTCTATTGAGATAGAGGAGAATTCATATTTCGAGTATGGATTTTTTGGGCGAACGCTATCGTCGAGGCTTCTCGGAATCGAACGGTTGGGTTCGAGTCAGACAAACCCCCTCTCTTCTCTTTTCTCAACAAAGAAGATGATAATTTTGGGTTGTATTTGGCAAATCAGGCAATCCTTCAAGAGCTTTTCTCGAGAGTTTAGAGATGAACTCGAGAAAAACGGTAAATAGGGCAGTGAAAGTCAGTCGCTTTAGATAATTCTCCGATTTGGCTGAGTTCGGCGGCGTTCTTGATTCGCACAGTTTATGGCATCGATCGAACCCTTTCACGAGAGCGCTCGAGAATCAAACCTCGCGCTGAATTCGACAAGGCTAAGGCTAGAAAATTACAGAGAAGTTTAATGAATTGTGATTCAAAAATGCTTGAACGAACGGTACAACCTCCTAAATCAATCTCGCCAGCTTTTCTATCCTTAACGGGATCGCGGCACGATCGAGCGAAGTGATACTTCGTTATCTGAAAGTCTCTTCCTTTTGAGGGAACTACAACTCTGTATTAACTGATAACCTCCGTAAATCTACTGAAGTTTTTACGAAATGCAATATTAGTTATAAAAATAAATATTTAGAATAATATAGTTTTTATTAATCAATATCGATCGTGCCGTACCCATCGAAAGCTTTGAGATGTCAAAGAGGGTTAAACAGCACAATATTTTTTTGAGATGGATTAAAATCAAGAAAAATGGGTTTTATTTGTCAATATTAACTTTAAATAAACGATAAAAACCAAATATCAATATTTAAAAAGGCTTTTCGATGGAAGTACTACAATAAAAGTAGAATAGGTGTCTCGGCTGTGGCAGTCAGGACGTTTTCGGCTGTGGAACGCTGCCGATCGTCGAACGTATCGACAAGCCTCAACAGTAGAAACGTGATAACGAGACCGCAAGGACTAGCTCGAAAAATGCCACGGCTCGATCGATCTCGATCGCTTGAGATTCGACGATCGCCAAAGGGAAATAGTTGCAAGTGAGTGGGGATTCCACGTCGCCACTTAAGGATCGCCCTGCGCGATCGCACGACGGCGAAAGGCGGTACCGATTCTCGGTTAAACTTTCGATAATCTGTCCGAATCGCCCGTCCGGACGTTCCGCACAACTTCATGAAATCTTTAGCGATTACAATTTGCGATCGACCGAAAACGGGTTTGAAATCCCCAAAACTCCCTGACCTCACGGATTCTCCGTAACTTTACGGGCGAAGCGATTCTGTATTTTTTCAGAAAAGGGGATCGATCGACGGCCCATTTACGTAGGAAATGGGGTAAAAACGAATAGAGGCACATCGGATTCGGGCAGTAGGTGGGTCGCCATGCAAGCCAATCATAATCAGTCTTCTCAAAAAACACGGGCGCTCTCGATCTCGCTTCCACTTTCTCTATTGCGAAGCGGACAAATTCTGGCGCTGACGCCGGACTCGAAGGGCGGTTTAATTCTCCAAAAAGGCTTTTACGCCGATTGGATTCCTCCCGGTGCCCTCGTCGGTGGCTATTACGACATCGACTGTAGCCGCGTCTACGTGGCGGGAAAAATTCGCTTCCACGCCCCGGAAAGCCGCCAAGGGCGATCGAAAGCCCTACAAATTCGCATGGGACAAATCTCGCAACTACAAGAGATTATCGGCGATCCCTCCTCCTTCCGACGCGCCTATAAAATTCTGCGTCACCTCTCGCAATGGCTGTCCTATCGGGATATGCGTCAAATTCCCCACGAACTGATCGCGCAACTTGTCGGCGTCAACCCCAGTACGGTGAAACTCTTCTGGAACCGCTATCTCAGCGCCGTTCAGCAGCGTCGCGAGGGAAACACCAACAGCCCTGAAACCGAGTCGGTGACGACGAGTATTTTGATTTAACAGCGTCCTAAGACTTTTCCAGGGAAGGGGGAACGGGGAATAGGGCACAGGGTTTTTTGACTCCCTTCCCATCATCTCATCACCTCGTCATCTCATCACCCCATCACCCTCGACTGAATACGATACACTGTTGACTCGACGGCCTCGTGAGGAGATAGGGATATGGTCGGGTCAACGCCCCAAGCAACGCCTCAAACATCGATCGCATCGATGGAAGAAAACGGACATTACACCCGTCAATGGTCGATCGAAGATAGCGAAGAACTCTACCGCATTCACGGCTGGGGCGAACCCTATTTCGGAATTAACGCCGCCGGCCACGTTACCGTCTCCCCCCAGGGCGATCGCGGCGGTTCTTTGGACTTGTACGAACTGGTCGAAGCCCTCAAACGCCGCAACCTGGAACTCCCGCTATTGCTGCGCTTCCCCGACATCCTCGAAGACCGTATCGAACGGCTCAACGCCTGTTTCGCCAAAGCCATCGCCCGCTACAACTACCCCGGCGTCTATCGCGGCGTGTTTCCCGTCAAGTGCAACCAACAACGCCACGTCATCGAAGATTTAGTCCGCTTCGGAAACCGCCATCAATTCGGACTCGAAGCGGGTTCCAAACCCGAACTTCTCATCGCCCTGGCCGCCCTCAAAACCCCCGGTTCCTTACTCATTTGTAACGGTTATAAGGATCGGGGTTACATCGAAACGGCTATGTTATCCACCCGCTTGGGCCATCGTCCCATTATCGTCCTCGAACAACCCGAAGAGGTCGAACTCGCCATCGCCGTCAGCCAACAGTTGGGAATTCAACCCATCCTCGGGGTTCGGGCGAAACTTCAAGCCCGGGGAATCGGACGCTGGGGCGGTTCCAGTGGCGATCGCGCCAAATTTGGCCTCGATATCTCGGAAATCGTGGCGACGGTGCAGCGGTTGCGCGATGTGGAAATGCTCGATTGTTTGCAACTGCTGCACTATCACATCGGTTCGCAAATTTCCTGTATTAGCGCCATTAAAGACGCCATTCGCGAAGCTAGTCAGATTTACGTGGAGTTGGCGCAACTGGGCGCGAACATGAACTATCTTGATGTGGGCGGCGGTTTGGCGGTGGATTACGACGGCTCGAAAACCAATTTCTACGCCTCGAAAAACTACAATATGCAAAACTACGCTAACGATATTGTGGCGGAGGTGAAGGAGGCGTGCGAGGAGAAAAATCGAGCTGTCCCCACGCTCATCAGTGAAAGCGGACGCGCGATCGCTTCTCATCATGCGGTGTTGGTGTTCGATGTCTTGGGAAGTAGCGACGCCCCGAACGCCGTTCCACCGCCGTCTCAGGAGAAGGAACATCTGATTTTACGGAACTTGCGGGAAACTTACGCTTCTCTTCACCAGGAGAATTTTCAAGAAGCCTATCACGACGCGATTCAGTTTAAAGACGAGGCGACGAGTTTGTTTAGCTTCGGTTATTTGAGTATTACGGAACGGGCGAAAGCGGAACAGTTGTATTGGGCTTGTTGTCGGAAGGTTTACGAAATCGTGCGCGATCGAGACGACGTTCCTAAGGAGTTGCAGGATCTCGAGAAAACCTTGGCGTCGATTTACTATATGAATTTGTCGATTTTTCAGTCGGCGCCGGATAGTTGGGCGATCAATCAGCTTTTTCCGATTCTCCCGATTCACCGTCTCCACGAGGAACCGACGCAACGGGCGACGTTGGCGGATTTAACCTGCGACAGCGACGGGAAGATCGATCGCTTTATCGATCGACTCAACGCCAAGTCGATTTTAGAACTCCATCCCCTCGAACGAGATCGACCCTATTACCTCGGAATGTTCCTCGTCGGCGCCTATCAGGAAATCATGGGAAACCTCCACAACCTCTTCGGCGATACGAACGCCGTTCACGTTCGCTTGACTCCCAACGGTTATCAACTCGAACATTTAGTCAAAGGGGATACGATGACGGAGGTTTTGCAGTACGTGGAGTACGACGCCGACGATCTCCTCGAAAGTATTCGCAAGTCCAGCGAAGCGGCCTTACAATCGGGAAATATTTCCATTGAAGAGTCTCAATTGTTACTGCAAAATTACGAGCAGAGCCTTCGCAGTTATACCTATTTGTCTTAGGGATTAAGCTGGGTTTCAGACATTCTTGGTGTAGGGTGCATCTCACCTTTATCAAACCCTGAAAAAACACGAAGCTCTGGGTAGGTTGACTGCAACGAAGGGGAACCCAACAATAAATCCCCAGCATCTTGGAGATGCCGGGGATCTTATACAGTAATTTACTTAAATGGAATGTTGTGGGAAATCATTTAATATTGCTTTTTTTATAAAAAATCATTTAACAAATAATTAAAAGATTGTCAATATATATTTAACAAAATGTAACGTTCGTTAAAAATTGAATAAAAAACAACATTTCCCAAAAAAACAGTCGGGTAGGCAAAGCCCCCCGACGCCAAGCCTTATACCTTCGTTTCCGACAAACGCAGAAACTCCGTATTCACCCCAGACTCGCGAGTCAGGGCAATCTTACCAGTTCTGGCCACCTCGCGGATGCCGAACTTCTGTAACACCTGAACGAACGCCACCATCTTACCGGGGTCGCCGACGACCTCAATAATCAGCGAATCGTCCGCCACATCTACAATCCGCGCCCGGAAAATCTGAGCCAGTTCCACAATTTCCGATCGCGTCGAACTCGAGGCGTTGACCTTAATCAACATCAGTTCCCGTTCCACACAGGGAACGTCGGTGATGTCCTGAACCTTAATGACGTTAATCAGCTTGTAGAGTTGCTTGGTGATTTGCTCGATGACCTGGTCGTTGCCGTTGACGACCATCGTAATGCGAGAAATCCCGCCCTGTTCTGCCGAACCCACCGCCAAACTTTCAATGTTAAAGCCTCGACGGGCGAACAATCCAGCAATCCGGGTCAGCACCCCCGCCTCGTCTTCAACCAAAACTGAGAGCGTGTGTTTCATTGTTTTTTGCTTAAGAATGCCATAGAGCCTGGATCGATACTTTTATCATATTGGGCGTATCGACGCTGAAAAATTAAAACATTAGGAGAACTTTTTTATGGGTTGGTTAAGTCGAATTTTCGGGCAGGAAGACGAACAAACCGCTTACGAGTTTCCGCCGATGCCCATTAAAGAAGCCGTCGAACAAGCCGGAGGCGCCTTAGCCGAAGCCTCCATGTCCCCCGAAGAAGCAGCAGAACCGCCCGAAGAAGGCGGTCCGATTCCTCCGGAACGAGTGGGACTCGATGGAAAATACGACCAAAGCGGGTTAGCCAAGCGGGTGGTTCGCGCCTTCGACCTCGACCCCGATACCGACGATATCGAAACAGTGTGGGTGGCGCAACTGGGCAGCAAAGTGGTCTTGAAAGGAACTGTTCCGTCCCAAGACGATCTCGATAAACTTGTCAGTATCGCCAGTGAAGTCGAAGGCGCTACGGAGGTGGACGCTTCTGAAGTCGAAGTCGGCTGAGTTGGGAGATGAGGAGATGAGGAGATGAGGAGATGATGAGATGAGGAGGTGAGGGAATTTCAGATCGTCCCATCATCAGGTTATCCCATCACCTCATCACCCCATTATCCCGATCGCACCACGCTAACCTTGGGCTTCTTCGACGGGTTTGGCATCGCGTTCGAGAACGACTCGTAACAAGGGCGGTGCGAGGAACGTCGTCACGATGACCATCACCACGATGGCAGCTTCTAAGGCTTCAGACAAGGCTCCACTGGCGGAACCCACGGCGGCGAAGACTAAGCCGACTTCGCCTCGGGGAATCATCCCCACACCAACGGCGAGTTTGTTGGTATCCGGTTGGCCGAAAATGGTATATCCGGTGATGATTTTACCGATAATCGCCACGACGATGAGGAAGGTTGCGATAATCAAGCCTTCTCGGTTACTGGGAACCGCCGGGTTGAGAACGGCTAAGTCCGTGCGGGCGCCGACGACGACGAAGAACACCGGAACCAGCATATCCGCCACAGGAATCACTTGTTCTTCGATTTCGTGTTGTTTCTCCGTTTCGCCGAGAATCAAGCCGGCGGCGAAGGCTCCGAGAATCGATTCGAGTTGAATGGCGGCGGCGACGTAGGAGAAGATAAACACCACGATGAGGGAGGCGATGAGCAACGGACCGCGCGTTTTTAACTCTTTAACGAGGGAGAGGAAATAGGGAGCTAACAAACGTCCGAGGAGAATCGAACCGATGAGAAATACCCCCGCACTGACGGTGAGGTAGAGAATGCTGGTGACTTGCACTTCTCCGGTTTTGACGAGGCTGGCGACGACGGCGAGGACGATAATGCCCAAAACGTCGTCGAGAACGGCTGCGCCGATGATGATTTGACCTTCTTTTGAACTGAGTTTGTTAATTTCAGCGAGGACTTTCGCGGTAATGCCGATACTGGTAGCGGTGAGGGCGGCTCCGGCGAAAATGGCGGGAATGGCGGCGACGTGGAAAATCGTCATCAGTCCGGCGGTTCCCATGGCAAAGGGTGCAGCGACTCCGACGACGGCGACGATGGCCGCTTGCGGCCCGTATTTGAGCAGTTCGCCGAGTTCTGATTCTAAGCCGATTTCAAACAGGAGGATAATCACCCCAAGTTCGGAAAGGATGTTAATGACCTCGCTTTCTGCGTGGAAGGAGGCGGCTAGGGTTTGGGGTGTGATGTCGCTGGTGGCTTGAATGAAGCGAAATACTAAAGAATCAGTGGCTTCTGCTCCGGTTTCGGGAAAAACGATTAAATTTAACACCGAAACCCCGACGACAACACCGCCGACGAGATCGCCGAGAACGGGGGGTAAATTCAGGCGGGAGAAGATTTCGCCGCCGAGTTTACTCGCCAGATAAATGACGACCAAACTTAAAAGAACGCCGCCTAAAACCGTTGGCCCGTCGGCTTCTGCTTCGACGGCGGCTTCGGTTGCAGTGGCGAGAATTGTGGGGAAATCGCCCACACCGATTAGAAAGTTCAATGGGGGTGATAATGTCATCTTTAATTCAAAGTCGAATCCGTTTTTTCAAGCGATACCTTGTTTAATGTACTAGGAATGGTGAGGGAATTGACAATTGACAATTGAGAATTGATAACGAATGGTTGTTTGGTTATCTGTTTGTGGCGGTACAGGGAAGGTCGTTAACAGGTTATCGCTTCGCCTCGTCTCCCCCTCTCTCCCTCTCTCGATCTCCCTTTCTCCCCATCTCCCGAACGGGTTGCTACAATTTGCCAAGGAATAGTCTGGGGTAGGGCGATCGATGTTGAAACGAAGGAAAACGGGATGGATTTTGGTGTTGGGCTTGGGCGTCTGCGCTCTGTTGACGGGGGCGGTGGTCTCGAAGATGCGCGTTTCCGCCAGTAAGCCGGACAGTGATGAGGTCACGATCGATCTCGAGGATTCGAGGGTTCTGCAAGCTCTGGCTCTCCCGCCTGGGGAACGTCAGGTGAGGTTGGAAGCGATCGCTAACGGAAGCCCGGGACTCGATCGCGCTCGCGCTCGTTATGTTCTGGCTGTCAACGCCATCGACGCCAACACCCCGGAGGCGGCGTTGACGTATTTGGAGAATTTGGAAGCGGAATATCCCCGTTTGGCGGGATATGTGCTGCTTCAACGGGCGAAGGCGCAAAAACTCGCTGGAAATCCTGAGTCCGCCCGGGAAACGCTGCAAATCCTGGTTTCGGAGTTTTCGGACGATCCTGTGGTGGCGGAAGCTCTGTTTGAACTGGGACAGTCGGATTCGCAATATTTCGATCGCGCGTTAGCGGATTTTCCGAGACATCCTCGCAGTGGCGAAATCGCTTTGAAACGCCTCGAAGCCAATCCGACGGATTTCGAGATGTTGAGGTTGCTTTCAACTCATCTGTACTTGAAGAATATTACGGAACTGCTCGATCGACTGGTGGACGCCCACGATTCTCGCCTGACGCCGGAGGATTGGGAACGGGTGGCGTTTGGTTATTGGGAAAAAATCACTTACGGGAAGGCGGGGAAAGCTTATGCGAAAGCCCCGGAAACTTCGCGAAATCTCTATCGCACCGCCCGAGGGTTGCAACTGGGCGGTTTTAAAAAAGACGCCCGCCAAGCTTATCGCCGGTTAGCGAGTACGTTTCCGGAGGCGAAGGAGACGGCGGAGGGTTTGTTGAAGCTTTCCCGCATGGTGGAACCGGATGAGGCGCTTCCGTTACTCGATGGCGTTATTGCGGGATTTCCCAATCGCGCCGCTGAAGCCCTGTTGGAGCGATCGAAAGTCTTGGTGCAACTCAACAGTTCCACTTCGGCGCAACAAGCCCGTCAGTCGGTGTTGACGCAATACAGCGATTCGGACACTGCTGCTGAAATTCGCTGGGAAAACGCCCAAACTCAAGCGAGTTCGGGGAATTACGCTAAGGCGTGGGATTGGGCGCGTCAAATTGTGACGGAAAACCCGGACAGCGATCTCGCCCCGGAAGCGGCGTTTTGGGTGGGGAAATGGGCGCAGAACCTCGATGAAGCCGATGACGCGCGGGCGGCGTTCGAGTACGTTTTGAACACTTATCCTGAGTCTTATTATGCTTGGCGTTCGGCGTCGATGTTGGGCTGGAATGTGGGGAATTTTACGACGGTTCGATCGATCTCTCCGGCGATCGCGAATTTGCAGGAACGTCCGGAATTGACGGCGGGTTCGATGGCGACTCGAGAACTCCACGCTTTGGGCTTTGAGAAAGCGGCTTGGAAACGCTGGCAGGTGGAATTCCCCGATCCGATGAATCCTACGGTTGACGAACAGTATACCGACGGTATTTTACGTCAGAGTGTGGGGGATTATATCGACAGTATTTTTATGCTGACGAGTTTGGGCTGGCGCGATACGCCGGAGGAATTGGCGAGATATGAGGCGTTGAAATCCGATCCGGCGTATTGGTATGCGGTTTATCCGTTCCCGTTTCAGGAGTCGATTTTGAGTTGGTCGAAACAACGGGATCTCGATCCGTTGTTGACGGTGGCGTTGATTCGTCAGGAGTCCCGGTTTATGCCGGAAATTCGCTCGATCGCTGATGCGGTGGGGTTGATGCAGGTGATTTATGAAACGGGGGAATGGATTGCGGAGCAAAATGATGAACCCGCCCCGAAGGATTTAGAAAATCCTGATGATAATATTCGTTTGGGTACGTTATACCTGGATTATACCCACGATGAATACGATAATAATACGTTGTTTGCGCTGGCGAGTTATAATGCTGGTCCGGGCAATGTTGATGATTGGATTTCTCGTTTTGGGTTTTCTGACCCGGATGTTTTTGTGTCTCAAATTCCTTTTCCGGAAACGAAGGGATATATTAGTTCGGTGATGGGAAATTATTGGAATTATTTGCGGTTGTACAATCCGGATATTAAGGAAAAATTGGAAGGGTTGTCCGGGGATTGATTCTTTGGAGAAATTCACTACCGAGACACAGAGGACAGGGAGAATTTTGGCCCGGAAAAGCTAGAAAAGCGAGATCCCAAAGCGAGATCCCCGGCATCTTGGAGATGCCGGGGATCTGACCTCGAAAGGTTGATTTATTGTTCAATTTTGCGGTTCGAGGAAGCTAAAGGCGGTTTGGGCGAGTCGATCGCTAAATCCGACTAAAAACGAAAGGACTAAAATGGTGGGATCGGCGAGGGGAAGGGGGGTTTCGCTGCCGAGGCGATCGACCAATACGGACAACCCGGCTTCTAATATCAGATAGCTGGCACCACCGAACAAGAGACCCTGTATCGGGCGCATCCACATCCATTTGGCGGTTTCTCCGAGGCGGCGGAAGGGGCGGTGAAGGAAGCGATAGACGATCGCGGTCAAGCTGCCGAACAAACTCCAGATTAACACCGGCCAGGGAACGCCGAGGAGGGGGAGTTTGCGATCGCCGAGGGATTCGACGAGGAAGCCGTCACCCCACAGCCATACGAACAGGACGATAAAGCCGACAACTCCCACGCTATAGACGATCGACAATACGGTAACGGCGACGGGAACGGATCGATCGTCGAGGACGAGACGTTCGATGACGCGCTGGCGCTGTTCGATTTCTAACATTAAGCCGAGGGCGGCTTGTCCGGCGTCGCTGAAGAGGTTTACCGCTTGGCGAGAGAGGGCGTCGGCGGGAAGTTGTTGGGAAAGGCGATCGATCTCCGATCGCTGCATTTCGGCTTCTTCTTGCAAGGTTCGATCGCGCATTCGATCGATCGCACTGGCTAAGCCGCTGCGTTCTCCCGTCGCACCCGAGGCTAAATGCCAAAACAAGGCTTCAACGCAGCGTTGTTTGACGCGAATTTCGTTGTTGACAGCTTGTAACTGCTGCCACAATTCCACGGTTTCGCCGTCGCCGCTGCGAAACTGGCGTTCGATTTCGTCGAGTTCTTCGAGATAGCCTGGGGCGGCGGATTGGGAGGAGTCACCCGAGGCGCTGTCGGGGGATTGGCGGACGCGATTTTCTAGGGTGGCGGGTTCGCGGAGGGCGCCGAGATAGAGGAGGGCGGCTTCTACGGGAACCAAATCAGTGGCGATCGCTCTCAGTTGCGCCAGGGTATCCGAGAGGTTGGGAACATCGGCGTCAGAATCAGTCGGTTTTTTCCCCGACGCCGAGGGGGAGGCGAACCAGGGTTGACGGGCGGTTTCGGATTCCCAATAGTCGGCGTTAGACATGAGACGGGGGGTTAGGAGTCGCTAGTGGTATTGGAAGCGATGTTGTGGAGGGGGAAACCGGAGGGATATTTTCCTTCGGCTTTGATGCGATCGATCTCCGCTTTGGGAACGCTCATCCCCATTTTTTCGGCGACGGTTTGCACGATATCGCCGCGATCGACAATTCCGGCGATGGCGTCGGCGGGAGTGAGAACCATCAAATCTCGCAGCTTGTGGCTTTCCATGACGGAAATGCTGTTGAGAAGGTTCGTGTTTTCCCGCACGGTGACGAGTTCTTCGAGGGGATGGGCGATGTCGGTGAGGGTTTTCCGTTCCCACTCGGCGCGATCGATAAATCGCAAGTCATCGACGTTTATCGCCCCGCGATAGCGCCCTTCGGAGGCGGCGAAATAGGCTTGGTGTTTGGCGTCTCGGTTGTCGTACAGTTCGCTGAGGAGATAGCGATCGGTAAACTCCCGAACGGTCAGGTGAGCGTCTACGACGCGGAAGTGGCGCGTCATGGCGTCCGAGACGGGGGTGGTACTCAGAACTTGTTGAACGGCGGTGAGTCGATCGTAGGCGCTGGCGTTTTGCAGGACAAACCAGCCCAGGAGGGCAATCCAGAGACCGCCGCTATATCCGGTAAAGGTGAGAAACAGTCCGAAGGCGATCGCCACTCCGCCGAGAAGCGATCCCGTTTTCGCGGCTGCGCGTACTGCTTTGAATCGATCGCCTGTCATTTTCCACACCAAGGCTTTGAGAACTTGTCCGCCGTCGAGGGGCAATCCTGGGATGAGGTTAAACACGCACAGGACAAAGTTGATTTGCGCCAGGTTTTCTGTTAACACACGGATCGGGGTATCGCCTTCCGGTAAAAACCACGCCACCAAGCTTAAGAGGACAAAGAGTCCGAAACTCACAGAAGGCCCGGCGATGGCTACTTGGAAGGCTTGGGCGGGGGTTTTGGATTCTCGATCGATGGCGGCGATTCCGCCGAACAAAAATAAGGTAATCGAGTTAACCTTAATGCCCTGAGACAGCGCCACTAAACTATGACCGAGTTCGTGTAAGAGAACTGAGCCAAACAGCAAAAGAGAACTGGCAAATCCCACGCTGTAGGCTAAGGTTTCTCCCCAGTCGGGATAAATTTCTTGCCATGCAATCCCTTTGGCTAAGGTAAACAAGGCAACGATAAACAGCCAGGAAGAATGTATGTATAACGGAATTCCAAATAGCGATCCGACTCGCGTTCCTGATTGCATGAAACGTTCCTGAATTTTGCTTGACGCCCTATGGTTCGACCCCACAGCTCACGCGGGACGCGCCGTCGGGGTATGTCTTTATTTTAATCTCTTTTTTTCGGGGGTTGCCGCTCGAGCCTTGGTTTAAGGAAGTTTAAAGACGCCATCGGGAAGTTATGACGGGGGCGATCGCAAAAAAGGGGAAACGATACTGTCTCGTTTCCCCCCCTCTCTCTATGAGAGTCCAAATTGAGAATTCCGATGGGTGACTTACAGCGCCCCCGTTCCCCCCAAGCCGAGGATGATTCCCGCGCCCAGGATGTGACCTAAACTCGCGGTCGCCAGCAGTTCCGCCCAGCCGAAGCCTTCAAACAAACCGGGAACGTTCACCGGAAGCGCCGGACCCACACCCCGCTGTTGGATGGCAAAGCGTCCGATCGCCACCGCAAATAGGTTACAAAGAATCATAATAATGCCAACGTTGACCGACCAGGGGGAACTCAATCCCGTTGCAGCAGCAATTAAATCAGCGTTCATCAAAACTTGGCTCCTTTTAAAAAATTCACAGAACGTTTCACGGAATTGTAGGAATTATAAAGAAAGCCCCGGCCGACTGCTCGAATTGTTGAATTTTTTAACACTTAATTAAATTTTTAATACGAATTGTTCTAAAATTGGCTTCGATATGATAGAAGTCAAAAAACTATAATGCGGGTCAAAATTTGCGGGATTACGCAACCGGAACAGGGTGCAGCGATTGCCGAACTGGGGGCGACGGCGTTGGGCTTTATCTGCGTGTCGGCTTCGCCTCGCTACGTGGCGATCGACCGTATTGTTGAAATTTGCAAGGCGCTATCCCTTCGGGAAGCCAGGGAGATCGATCGAATTGGCGTGTTTGCGAAAACGAGTGTAGAGGAGATTTGTCGGGTGGTTGAGGCGACGCCGCTGACGGGGGTACAGCTCCATTCGGACGAATCCCCGGAATTTTGTCAAGGGGTGCGATCGCGCCTTCCCCAAGTGGAACTGATTAAAGCGTTGCGGATTCGCAGTTCCCAGGATCTCGATCGCATCTCTGATTATTGCGAGGTTGTCGATGCGGTGTTGCTCGACGCCTACGACTCCCGACAACTCGGCGGAACAGGAAAAACCCTGAATTGGGAGAGTTTGCAGAACTTTCAGTTTCCCTGTCCCTGGTTTCTCGCCGGAGGACTCAACCCCGATAACGTCACCTTGGCTCTGTCTCAGTTAAACCCCGACGGCATCGATTTGTCGAGCGGTGTCGAGCGATCGCCGGGAGATAAAGATATGGAGAAAGTGAAGCGATTGTTCGAGATAATTAATAATTGAGAATTTCTCATCACCCCATCACCCCCTCATCCCCTCATCTCTATAATCAAGGGGTTCGATCGACAAATCTAACTGCTGCTGCTTCTCGTAGAGGAATCGATCGCACTGATTGAGTTGTTCGGAAGCCGTGGCGAACTGCTCGAAGACTTCCTCGAGTTGCAAATCTCCCGATTCGATGCGGCTGATAATCGATTCGATGTTGTCTACTGTGGCTTCGTAGTTCCAAGTCTCTTCCATCACGACCTCTTCCCACTGCGGCGATACACGAGTCTCCAATATTACGGATCGAGTTTCGTTACTTTCACCTTAACCTGACCTTGCGCCAGTTGCAGCGTCAACACCCGGCCGATTTTCGTCTCCGCAGGCGATCGCAGGATTTCGCCGTCGCTTCCCCGAACCACCGCGTATCCTCGCTGTAACACCGCCTCGGGATCGAGAACTGCCAGTTTTTCCCGTAATAATTGATGGTGTTGTTGCGCTTGTTGGAGACGATAGCGTACTGCTTGGCGCAATTGGCGATCGAGCCGTTCGAGCTGTTGGCGTTCTTGCTGGAGTTGGCGGCGTACCGGAACCCCACTCAACCGCTGGCGCAATTGCTGAACCTGCGATCGCGCCTGTTGCAGTTGCGCCACCACCGCTCGATGTAAGCGAAACTGTCGATCGCGATGTTCGTCGCACAACACCGCCAGTTCCGGAACCACTCGTTCCGCCGCCGCCGTGGGGGTATGAGCGCACCAATCCGCCGCCAAATCGGCCAGAGATTCGTCTCGCTGGTGTCCGATTCCGGTGATGACGGGAATCGCACAGGTGGCGATCGCTCGAACCACCCGTTCGTCGTCGAACGCCGCTAAATCTTCCGTCGCGCCCCCGCCTCGCGCCAAAATGAGAACTTGAGCGCGTCCGTCTCGAGAGACGCGATCGATCGCCTTGACGATGGATTGGGGAGCGCGATCGCCCTGTACCAATGTCGGCGACAGCAACACCCGCAACCCCGGATAGCGGGAAACCAGGGTTCGTTGGATATCGCCCCACGCCGCCGCTTGCGGGGAAGTGACGACGGCGATGGTGTGGGGATGGCGGGGGAGCGATCGCTTCCGTTCCGCGTCGAACAGTCCTTCCGTTGCGAGGCGGTTCCGCAACCGACGGTAACGCAACGCCTGGAATCCTTCTCCGACAGGGAGAATTTGCCACACGCTCAGTTGATAGCGTCCCTGTTTGCGATACAGTCGCAGGCTTCCCAAAATCAGCATTTGTTCCCCCGCTGTCGGAAACGCCGTCAGTCGGGAGATCTGACTTTTCCACACCACGCAGGTGATGCTGCTGTTGTCACCGGGATCGGCGAGAGTGAAGAAAATACCGGAAGCGTGTTTTTTGGCGCTCGAGACTTCCCCCACCACCCACAAACTTCGTAATTGGGGGTCCTCTTGCAGCGTCGTTTGAATGTAGTCCGTCAGTCCAGCCACGGAAAGAGCGTTTTCGAGAAATTGCGGGCGATCGGAAGTCATATTTTTTTGAGAGGGAGCTTTTACAGCGAGCCGCGAACCGCGAGCCGTAAAAAGCAGAAGAAAAGGGGGGGGGAGAAAGCTTTACAGCATAAGGGTTTTAGCCGTATGTGCCTGCGGCGACTCGCGTTTAGGAATTGTGTACTAGAATAGGATATCTGCTGCGAAATCGCGCTCTCGCATCCCTAGTCAACGCAACATCAAGGCAACGTAAACGCAACTCGATCGAGGCAAGCATGGCGACTCAAATCACCCAAAATTCCGACAAGCAGAAAGCCCTAGATATGGTTCTCAACCAAATCGAACGCTCCTTCGGGAAAGGGGCGATCGTGCGGTTGGGCGATTCGACTCGCATGAAAGTCGAAACCATTCCCAGCGGTGCGCTGACCCTCGATTTAGCCTTGGGGGGCGGTTTACCGAAAGGACGGGTCATCGAAATTTACGGTCCGGAAAGTTCGGGGAAAACCACCGTTGCGCTACACGCGATCGCAGAAGTGCAAAAATCCGGCGGAATCGCCGCTTTTGTCGACGCCGAACACGCCCTCGATCCCACCTACGCCGCCGCCTTGGGCGTCGATATCGAAAATTTACTCGTCTCTCAACCGGATACGGGAGAGATGGGGTTAGAAATTGTCGATCAGTTGGTGCGATCGGTCGCCGTCGATCTCGTCGTCATCGACTCCGTAGCGGCGTTGGTACCTCGGGCGGAAATTGAAGGCGATATGGGCGACGCCCACGTAGGGTTACAAGCTCGATTGATGAGCCAAGCCCTGCGGAAAATTACCGGAAACATCGGAAAATCCGGCTGTACGGTCATTTTCCTCAATCAACTGCGTCAGAAAATCGGCATCAGCTACGGAAACCCGGAAACCACCACCGGGGGAAACGCTCTCAAGTTCTACTGTTCGGTTCGTCTGGATATTCGCCGCATTCAAACCCTCAAGAAAGGGTCGGAAGAATACGGAATTCGGGCAAAAGTGAAAGTGGCGAAAAACAAGGTCGCGCCGCCGTTCCGTATTGCTGAATTCGATATTCTCTTCGGTCAAGGTATTTCGCAACTGGGCTGTTTGCTGGATTTAGCAGAAGAAACGGGCATCATCAAACGTCGCGGCGCCTGGTACAACTACGAGGGCGACAATATCGGTCAAGGTCGCGATAATGTGGTTCGCTATTTGATGGAAAACCCGGAATTTGCGGCGAAAATCGAGCTGAAAGTTCGCGAAGAGTTAGCGATGGGAGCGATGGTTTCTTCAAATTCTGTTGGAAAACACGAGGAAAGTAACGGCTCGGGTCAGTCTGATAAATCCGACGATTCTGAGGAGTAGATGATGGTGCGATCGCACCATCATCCCGATCGCACCATCATCCCGATCGCACCACCAATTTCTGCTGTAACTCCTCTTTAATCTGGCTGAGAATCGAGGTTTCGTCCAGGGAATCCAAAATCTGACGGACGACGGCTTTCGGACCTTCTGGACCCCAAGAGGCTCCGTTGGCGAAATAGGTTTTCGCCACTTGACCGATTCCATAGGTGGAAACCCCGGCGACGCTGGCTTGAGTCACCGCCACTGAAACGTAACCGCCGAAGGCGAGGCCGCCTGTGACGGGGGTAGCGACGCCAAACACGCTTTTCAAGCCGCTCAATCCCAAGTTCGCCAGGAGTTCGCTGGCGCTAATTCCCCCCATGCTGAGGGCGATTTTTTGCAAAAGATCGATCGCCCCGGTTTGGGTCATGGGAAGTCCGTACAACCGCGAGAGGGACAGCAACAACGCTACGTCAATGGTGGCGGCGGTGAGAATGTCTACCACGGTAACGGGGTTGAGGGCGATCGCCAGGGATTTCGCCATCACCGCGTTCCAGATAATCTGATTGGCGCTGCGATCGCGAATGTCCATTTTACGCCGGACGACTTGTTCGTTCACTTCGTCGGCGTAGAGCATACTGTTGAGGGCCACGAGAGACTTTCCTTCGCGAACGAGAATATCGAGGATTTTCAGTTTCAACTCGTCCACTTGGGGCGTTCCCGGTTGCAGCGTCACCCCGGTACTTCCGTCGGAACGGCGCACCGCAGTCGCCACCAACGGCGAAGCGGCGGCCATGACGATGCGATCGAACGTCAACAGTTGACGTACCCGTTTGTTGCGAATTTGGTCGTAAATGGCATTGCGATCGGCTTCGGGATACTGGTCGATTTTATTAAACACCAAAATCAACGGTTTCCCCGCCTCCCGCACCTGCACCAAGGCGTCGTATTCCACCTGGGTTAAATCGCCGGAAATGACGAACAAAATCAAATCGGCGCGTTTGGCGATGCGATGAGCCAGTTCGGCGCGAGTTTCCCCATCGACTTCATCGAGTCCCGGCGTGTCCACCAGTTCGATGCGGGAGGTTCCCACGCTGGGAAGCGACACCTGTAAAACGTCTTCTAACCCCTCGCCCAGGCTGTCCCGCGTCAGCGTCCAATCGACGCTTTGGCTGGCTTGGGTGACGCCGTGCAACGGTCCGGTTTCAAAGACGGGTTTCCCCACGAGGGCGTTGAGGAGGGAGGATTTACCCCGTCCCACCATTCCGAAGGCGGCAATCTGTACCACATCAGACTCGAGTTTGTCAAGGGTCGATTCTAAGCCGCGAATCTGTTCTTCGAGTCCTGTCCGTTCGCGATCGCTCAAATCGAGTCGATCGACCAACTCGTGTAACGCCTGTTTGGCCTGTTTGTAGTGCAGTTCGGCTTGAATGTCGGAAAAACTAAAAATGGCTTCGTCGAGTTCTCGTTCGAAGTCTGATGAACGGGGAGACGACATAATCAGTGATGAGGGAAGAGTGGCGAGTGAAGACTGTTGAGGGTTGGGAAGTTCTAACCTCCTAACCTTCGAGAGAACGGCTCAGTTTTGGATCTCGTTTTGGATCTCATTTTGGAGCTTCTGCCTTCGATATTAAGCTTAAGAGGCTTGGCTCACCACCGACAAGTCTGCTGAGCCGAAGTTGGTACTCAGAGCGACTTGCAAGTTTTCCAGGGATTTGATGAGCCATTGGACGGCTTCTCGCGTCGATTGGTCGTAGTGATCGAACAAAATGGCAAAGCGTTTTTCCAGGTGCGGCCGCACTTTGCGGCAAATTAACAGGATTTTCAGCAGTAACGCCATTACGAACGTCGGCCCGATGTTGGACAGCAGGTCGATTAAGACGTAGTGATTGGGATTTTGGGGGCTTTCCACCACCAGGAAGTTTAACAACTGGCTACAGGTGCGAATAATCAAGAAGTCTGTTGGTTTTTGGTTGTCGCACTGCGGCAGTGTATTCATCAGATGTTGGTACAGTTTTTCGTAAAACTGCCGTTTGCCGTATTCTTCGTCAACGGTGGTGATGAGATACTCGAACAGGTCTTCTTTAAACTCCCGGTAGGTGCGGGTTTGGCTGGTGTGGGTGCGGAAGTTCTGCGCCAAATCTTTATAGGTATAAGAGCCTTCAGCCCGTCCAGCGAACTGCTTGACGGCTAAGTAGAGTTCCCGATCTTCGAGTAACGTCGGGTTGCGAACGGGTTTGATGATGCGCTGGTTTTTCAGCAATTTGGGGTTTTGACGCGCCAGTTGCGCCCGTCGCACCTTGTATGTGACGTACTTTGACAGGTGAATTTCGTACTGTCGCTGTTTCTTGGCTTGAAGCTGTTGGATGGTTTGTTGGTGTTCGTAGCTGCTGCTGTCGCTGAGCAAAGAATGGTTGTAGAGGTAGGGATACCGCCCGATGAGGGTACTGAGGGGGCGCTGTTCGGGGGGTTGGCTGCGGTCTTCGGTGCGATCGACCACCTGAACCAGCCGTTGAAGGGTAACGAACTCTTCGCTTTCTTTGAACTGGCCCAATAAAAGCTGCAACCGTCGAGCTTCCCGAGAGTGCATCCGACGCTCTCCGGAGGTATCGATGGTGCTGACGAGTTGGGGAATCGCCGCCTGGGACTTGCTGTCCATCTGCCAGTGGTTGATGAGAATGTGGCAGCAGCGGTTGAGGACGCTGTTAAATTCCCGTTCGGCTTCGTCGATTCGAGAAATTTGGCGAACGATTGCTGCAATTTCGGGATCGGGATATCCCGATCCTTGTACGAACAGGGACCGAAAGCGATCGAGTAGCCGGTCGGGCTGCTCGACTTTTACTAAATCGAGCAAATGCTCGTAGAGCGCTTGCTCGGCCACATACAAATCGTCGGATTTAGCCATGTTTGGTTAGCCCCCTTCGACCTCAGCAGCAGGACTGTAGACGAGACCTACTCCGAGTCGGTTTTCGAGACGGTTGCGCGGTTGGGTCACAGCAATCCCCACGATATTAACTTATCATGCTTGTTTGTCGATCGCCGACTGTTGAAGAAAAAGTCTCCGAGGTCGATGGACCGGAAATATTTAAGACTTAGCTTACAGCTCGCTCCCTTAAACTATAGCAATTTGTTGAGAGCTACGGCGACTGTCGGTCTCCTTCTTGTAACGAAACCTCAATTTAGCCCCGTTCGAGACACCCTGGGGCTTTCGCGATAAGATAGTTTTTTTGTAAACTTTCGTGGAATTCAGACTAACTTTTGAGCGATCGATTTAGTTATCACTGTCAAGCCCAATGTCCGGACACGGGAGCGCGGGCGGGAGTGTTCGTCACCCCTCACGGTATCGTCGAAACGCCCCGTTTTATGCCCGTGGGAACCCTGGCCAATGTCAAAACCTTAACGCCCGACCAATTGCAATCGACGGGGGCGCAGATGGTGCTGGCCAATACCTATCACCTACACCTGCAACCGGGAGAGAACATCGTGTCCGGTGCGGGAGGGCTGCATCGGTTTATGGCCTGGGACGGTCCGATTTTAACGGATTCGGGCGGGTTTCAGGTGTTCAGCCTCAGCGAAATGCGATCGATTACGGAAGAGGGCGTCACGTTTCGATCGCCCCGCGACGGTTCGATGATTCATTTAACGCCGGAGAGGTCGATCGCCATTCAAAACGCTCTGGGGGCGGACGTTATTATGGCTTTCGATGAATGTCCCCCCTACCCCGCCTCGCCGGAGGCGGTGGACTTAGCCACCCAACGCACGGAACGCTGGCTCCGTCGCTGTATCGACGCCCACAAGCGCCCGGAAGACCAAGCCCTGTTCGGAATCGTTCAAGGCGGAGTCTACCCAGAATTACGGGCGAAGGCGGCGGCGTCTCTGGAACAGTTGGATTTACCGGGATACGCCATCGGCGGCGTCAGCGTCGGAGAACCACCGGAACTTATTGAGAAAATCGTTCGCGCCACGACGCCCCTACTACCGGAATACAAGCCTCGGTATTTAATGGGAGTGGGAACCTATCGGGAAATGGCGCAGGCGATCGCGGCGGGGATCGATTTGTTCGATTGCGTGATTCCCACCCGGTTGGGGCGACATGGGGCGGCGTTCGTCCAAGGAGAACGCTGGAATCTCAAAAACGCCAAGTTCCGCGAAGATTATCGCCCCCTCGATGAAAGCTGTTCCTGTTATACTTGCCAGAATTTTACGCGGGCCTATCTCTGCCATTTGGTGCGTTCTCAGGAACTGCTGGCCTATACGTTGCTTTCGTTGCACAATGTAACGGAACTGGTTCGCTTCACTCAACGCATTCGTCAAGCTATTTTGGACGGACGCTTCGCTACGGAGTTCGCCCCTTGGCTGTCTGCCTCTGCTTAACGTAACGTTACATTCCCAGGGAAACGAAACACTTATGTTAATATTTGTTTGGATTATGAGAAAACTTGTCGATCGAAGGATTTAACAACATGGAAGCAGCTCTGCTTTTTGCCAAACTGCCCGAAGCGTATCAAATTTTCGATCCCCTCGTGGACGTTCTTCCGATTATTCCGGTGTTCTTCCTGCTGTTGGCGTTCGTTTGGCAAGCCGCCGTGGGTTTCAGATAAACCGTTGGTTTTGGCAATTTTTCGGTGTTCGAGAGAAGCCCGTTCGCGAGAACGGGCTTTTTTAATGGGGAGGAGTTTCAGAGAGACCAAGCTTTTGTCCGGACACTCGCGATCGAACCGGGGATTAAGTATTAATACTGATGTAGCGGAAGGTGTGGGAACTGTAGAGATCTACTGCGAAGTCGCCGTCTAGCAAATTCACGGGTTTGGACGGTTGAGAGTTTGAAGATTCCCAGTTTCTCGTGAGATTCACGCTACAGACGTGACTCGAACCTATTCGATCGCTTTTGGAGAAAGGGCTATGGACAGTCTTCCAGAAAATTCGGGTTCTCGGGATAACGTTATGTTTGAAGGTGGAGCGATCGCCTGTCCTTCGTCTGGGGAAACACGGCGATCTGTCTTAAAAGAGTATTGTCGATCGAAGTTTTGGTGGATTGTTTGGCTGGTCATTTTAATGGTTTCGGGCTTGGGAATTGTAGGCGGTACGCTTTATCAGTCGCGTCAAACCACCGACAAAGAGCAAGTTTCAGAAAAACTGGCTTTTTCTAAGGTTTTATTCGATCTCCATCAATTTTACTCGAGCTTACAGGATATTCACCAAAGAACTCAACGCTTGCAAGCAGATCTTCTTGCTGATTATCACAATTTTAATAATAGCGAAAATTCATCGGCCAACCCCCTGGAAAATGGAGATAGCACATCGAAAGAAAATGCTGTTTCAGAATTTGAGAGAATATCAATATTTGATTCCGATTTTGATTCCGATTTCTGGTTGTCTGACAAGCATCAAAAAATAGATGGATTTATGATTTTTTTGAATCGGGCTATTTCGGGCAATGATAACTCTAGTATAATCGAAGAAAAACACCATGATTTAAAAGATATGTATGAAGCCGCGCATTTGCTTAGAAGTCGCGAAAGATCCTCTTACGCAAAATCGATAAATCTATCCCAAAAAGACATCTTTTTGCAGTCAATATATAAATCCTTTTTTGACGAGAACTTTAAAGAAAAAGAACTCAAATATATAGACACAAAATCCCATAAATACCTCGAAAAATTCCAATTACTACAAGAAATGAGCGAACGAGATCGCAGCAGTCTCGAGAAGTATGAAATAAAAATAAAAAACGCTCGAGTTTTTTTATGGATAGCCGCGATTAGCTTTGCTGTCAACTTAAGTATCGGCGTAACGATTTTACTGATTCACGAGTTAAACTTAGAACAAGACCGCAATCTCGAACGAGTCGATAGCAACATCAAAAACGCACGAGAAAAGCTCGAAAATTATAGCTGGGATATGGCCAGTGCCAATCTCGAACACTATTATCAAAGAAATCTCGTAGAATCCAAAGCAATTTTTTGGGTGAGTCTTATCGCAATATTCTCAGGATTTATCGTCATTGTATTGTCCTTGATGTTAGAGTTCGGAAACTCTTTGAACGCTTTATATATCGATGAGGTGACTCGAACGGAAACGCTGGAAAATCCTAGAAATACTGTCGTAGCAACGCCGCATTCTAATTTAGAAGAACGGGCAGAAGAAGGAACAGAAATTACGGCAGAATCTTTCAGTCAGGGAGGTGGGCTAAAAAGTCCCCCGAACAGTAGTCGCTTGGGCATTTTAGCGGGAATTCTCGCGAATTTTATCGGCGCGACGTTTATCGTGATTTACCGAATTACGAACCAGGAAAGCGCCCGGTATTCGCAGGCGTTGGAGCGGATTAACGCGGTGGGGATGGCCATGGAAATTCTCAAAAGTACGCAGACGGAAGAACATTCGGTGGAGGTGGTGCGAGCGAAAATCGACTTGGCGACGAAACTGGTGGAAAACTCACAGCAGACGGGGGATTCGACTTAAACGGCGTTTCTAGTTTTGCAATTGAGCCAGTAAGCTTTTGCATTCGTCGGCGAGGGGAATTCCCAATCCTAGGGAAATGGTCAGGGCTTGTTGATAATAGACTCTCGCCGATTTGAGATCGCCGAGTCGATGGTAGAGTTCTCCGAGGTTTTTCAAGCCTTCGGCTTCTCCATGTCGATCGCCAATTTCTTGGGCGATGTCGAGGGCTTCTTCTAGGGCGTCGCGAGCCTCTTGGTAGCAATTGAGTCGGATGTAGGTTTCTCCTAAATTAGAAAGAGCGATCCCTTCTCCTTCGCGAAAACTAATTTCTCGGGAAATTTCAAGGTACTGACGCTCGCACTGGAGGGCTTGAGGGTAATCTCCCAAAGCATAATAAGCGTAGCCGAGATTTCCCAAGGCTTGGCCTTCTCCGAGGCGATCGTTCATCTCCCGCGCGATGTCGAGATCTCGAGCGTGTTGGGTGATGGCGGCGGCGTAATCTCCCAAGGCGTGATAGGCTAACCCCAGGTTGCCCAAGGCTTGGCCTTCTCCGAGTCGATCGCCGATTTCGCGAGAGAGTTGTAAGGTGCGTTCGTGATAGTCGATCGCCCGCTGGTACTCGCCGAGATAGTAATATTCCAACCCTAAATTTCCTAGGGCGATGGCTTCGCTTTGTCGGTTTCCGAGAATCCGCGCGATCTCTAAATGCTTTTGGTGACAGTCGATGGCTTTTTGGTAATTTCCGAGATAGGAATAGGCGGTTCCCAATCCCTTCCAACAGATGAGATCGAGTTTGAGATCGCACTTTCCGAGTAACTGTTCGTACAGTTCGATTTGTTCGCGATAGTAGCCCCACACTTCCAGTTGTTTGTGAAGTTCGTCGCCAGTGGGGGTGTTCAGGCGCAACAACAGAATTTGTTGCGCCCGTTCCCAATCCTGAATTTCGCACAAATGGCGAAAGGCTTCAATGTAACCGCGCACGAGATCGAGGTTGGAGGCGTCTGGGGCGGGGTTGTAGCGGCTTAACCAGTTAAGAACTGCTCGGTAATGGGTTCGTTTCCAGCGAGGGCTGATGGATTTGAGCCGTGCTGCTTGCAAGCCGAGACGATGGAGAATCCCATCCCGAAAAGAAGCGGATGTGAGGTCCTCGGCGTCTGACTTAGCTGGGCGATTCTCCATCGTCGAGATCGAGTTGCTGTAAGTGTTTGAGTGCAACGCTGCGGATGAGGTTGTGCTGTCGGAGTAAAATGCGATCGTGTTCGACAATTTCTTCCACGAGATAGCGATCTCGGAGCGTTTCGAGGGCAAGATTACGGGCGAATTCGTCGCACTCCCAATCTTCGAGATGACTCAGCCAAAAGTCTTCGGGTACAGCAGTTCGATAAACCGAAGCTTCGCAAAGCAAGAGATAGGCGTTGCGAGCTTCTCGTTCGAGGCGGGCAAAGGTTCGCTCGAGTCTGTCTCGCACTTTTAGGCGTAAATGCCGCGTGCATTGGTGCAGTTGCCATCGATCGCTTGCAGAAGCGGTTGCACCAGTTTTTGCCTCCGCGATCGCATTTTCGACTTCCTCTATTTCTCGTCCGTACTTCTTCCAGTACGCTACCACATTTCCACTGAAAGGAGCATTGGTAATTTCACCTGCAATAACTCGTAACGCGAGGGGATGTCCTTCGTAGGCCGAACCGATCCGTTTTAGATACGGTCGATCGGATTGACTCACTTTTAGCTCAGTTTTAGCAAAGAGCGCCAACTGCTCCTCCTGGGTCAGCCCGCTGACGAACTGACAAGTCCAAAACTTTTCATAGCGGGGCGGCAGCTGTCCGGGGAAGTCTTGAGAGGTGAGAACGAAGCGACTCGCGCAAGACTCGGCGGCTAAGATGCCCTCGAAAAACTGCGCCCACCAGGGGTCTTGGAAATCGCTCCATCCCTCCTCTTCGTTTCCGGTGAGGATCAGTTCGAGTGAGTCGATAATGAGGAGGTACGGCTGCTCGATAAATCGATTGATCGTGCGTTGTAAAAGCTGCTCCGTATCTTTACAGTCGTCTACGGGAACCCCCCAGCCTTGCCACCAACGAGTTGCCACGCTGGCGAAGTCTGTGGCTTGACGTTCGTTTTCCAGGTTTTCACGGAGAAGGGACTGCCAATCGCCTGCCATCCAATCCTCGTGTAAGGCGACGGCGATACGCTCGGCGAGGGCGGTTTTGCCGATTCCGGTAATACCGAGCAAGACCAGAATTCGACAGGATTGGCACAGTTGTTGGCTCAGTTCTTCGACGAGGGCTTCTCGCCCGACCCAGGCTTCATCATAGGCGAAGAAATCAACAACTGGCTTTTGAATGTGTGGGTGCGGACGGTCGGCCAGCGGCGTTTCTGCCGTCTCTGCTACTTCTTGCCAGTTTGTCCCCACCGCCTCGCAGATGGCGATAAAGGTTTGCGATCGAATCGGTAATCCCCGCCAAAACCGTTTCAGCGTCGCTCGCGAAGTCGAAGCAGCATCGCACCAGTCATCGGAAGACTTCAGCCATCCTTTGTACCGACGGGCGCGATCGACCAGTTCTAAGCCTTGGCGAGAGGGTTTTAGCGTAGCTGCCATAGAGAGTGAAACCTCCGAAACGTTGGTAGCAGTTTAGTTCTGACTCATTTTTGGCTGAGTAGTTGACAGAGCTAAAAATGAGCCTATAATGGACTTATCCGAAGTGAGATACGCTTTCAACGCTCGTAAGAAAAAGCTTTAAGAGCGAAAAAAGCGCCTTTTCGAGCCTACCAAGTTTTGGCTCATTTCAACAGAAAGGCTTCAAAACTTCGTTTTTTTATCCTTCGTTTTTTTATCCAAGGAAACCAGCCATGCAATCTCAAACCCCCGTTCAACAACCCACCTACTCCGCTCAGCAACCGGTTTCTAGCCCCATGCCCTTCGGGTTCCCGATTCAAGTTCCCGAAGCGGGAGCATCGAGCGGCATCCTGCTCATGCTGACCTTCTGCGTGTGGTTGTTGCGCCAACAACTGCTCGATAGTAAATAAACGCGATCGCACTCGTCTTTTAGATTTTAGCCGATTTTTGGCTCACTTTCTAGAGCCGTTTTTTTTGGAACTATCATCCCATCGCAACATCAGAGGACATCTACCATGGAAAGCCAAATTCAACAAACCCCCGTCGCTGAAACCCCGCTACAGCAAGCGACTCCCCCGCCAACCGTTGCGACTCAACCGATCGTCATGCAAGTGCCGAGTGGCGTTCCCGTTCAGGTTCCCGAAGCTACGCCGTCGAGTAGTGTGCTGCTGATGCTGACCTTCTGTGTTTGGATGCTGCGCCAACGCATTGCTTAACGGCTGACTCGGCTCGCTCACAGGAACCGCACTCGCCATTTGTCCACTCTTCAAGGCAAGACGGCGGGTGCGGTTTCAGGTTTTTCGGCGAGTCCGGCGTCCGCCAGCGATCGCATTCTTGAAGCTTTCGGTCTGGGAAATGTCCCTAGTCGTCGTCGGTAAACGGAAGCGTCTCGAATTTGCCGTTTCGTCCCCGCTGACACAACAGTTCGTTGTTTCGATCGGGTTCGTAAATACAGTTAAACTGTTGATCGAACGATCGCAGGTCGTCTTTGTACTGACCGGGATCGAGGTTCAGTTTGCGGCGAAACTGACTCCACGATACATCTACGACCCGGTTTCCACAGGTCATTTCCACTTCGCCGCGTTCGAGTTCTAACAGTTCGGCGTCTTCGATTTGGTCAACGCGACAGCCATAGGCTTGGCGGCGTCCACACCCGACAGTTAACATCGCCAGGAGGACGACGAGGGCGAGGGGGGCGAATCGATTCAACCTGCGTTTCACGGAGCTTTATGGAGAGAGCGGGATAGTTCGCTCCTGTTTTAACATGACGATCGCCCGTTCAACCAACTGCGGGTTCCGAAGGACTCACAGGGGCAGGCCGCCACCTTTGAGCTAATGCCCAAACTGCTGAAGCTGACGGCGGCGTTCGTCGCTGGACCGCCTGCTGCGATCGTGTAGTCCGAGGCTACGAGCTTTTCGTCCGGCTGGGGGAGGCGTTCGCTAAGATAAATAACATCTAGGGTGGTTAAGCCGACAAACAAACCTTGCATAGGCGATAGTTACATCGAATCGAGCCTATTGAAATCTCGATCGCATCTCTAAAACGGTATGTAACGATATTGAGCGAAAACATCACGAATTGTAAATTTTTAATAAGAAAACAAAAGCGATCGTTTTTTGTTTGCCCATAAAACTGTGAAGCTGCATAAGTTACAACGCGAAAAAACAACAAAACTTTACCCCTTTATCGAAATGCAGGATCGCTCAACCGAATCTAAAATATTAGCCAATATCGCTCAATTTAGACTAGATTATTTAGTGAAACAAAGGAAGGGTATTTCTGGTAATTATTCTAAAACGGTCGTTCGACCAACATAAACTTATACGTCCAGACTTTTTGAGAGATCGCCCTTTCCCAAACCGCCAACTCGCGGAAGACCATGACACCGAATCCGAGTTCCCGTTCCGATTTCCCGTCCTCGACCGATACGAATCGTAGCCATTCCGAACTGAAGATGCCCAGTGCGATCGAAGCGATTTTAGTCAGTAGTCAAAAGCACTTTTCAGGTCGGTTGGAAATTGTCGCCCCCGCCTCGAAAAGCTGGGATTTGTACTTTCGCCTCGGACGAATTGTCTGGGTTGGAGGTGGAACGCATCCTCATCGACGGTGGCGGCGGGCGCTCTCCCAGGCTTGCCCCCAACTGGATTTGAGCCGTTTGAACGTTCGTAAAACGGACAAACAAACCACGTGGGAATATCTCGTACTTTCGGTTTTACTCAAACGCCAGCAGATCGATCGCGAGAGCGTGCAAGCGGTTGCTAACTACTGTACCATCGAAGTACTGTTTGATATTTTGCAAGCCTGCCAATCCCAAACCCTGACGGGAATTGCCTACGCCGAAGAAACCCTGACGGAGTCTCTGGCTCTGCTGAAAGTGGCCGACGTGCTTACCGAAGCGCGAATTCAATGGGAAACCTGGGGTGAAGACGGCTTGAGTAGTTATTCCCCCGATGCTGCACCGACGATACGACATCGCGAACAGCTTCGCAGTTCGGTATCGGACAAAGCCTATCGGAAACTCACTGTATTAGCCAACGGTCGCAGTACGCTGCGGGACTTAGCCGTTTCCCTCAAGCAAGACTTACGCCGTTTGACGAAGTCGTTACTTCCCTACGTTAGGCGGGGATCGATCGAATTCGTGAAAATTCCCGACTTGCACGACTCCCAATCGAATCCCACTGACGATAGACTCAAGGGGCAAAACTTCGAGGGCAAGTCTTCTGAAGACGCGCCCTTGATTGCTTGTATCGACGACAGTTTACAAAACTGCAAAATCCTTGAAGTCATCGTTCGCGGTGCCGGATATCGTTTTATCTACATTACCGACCCCCTCGAAGCGTTACCCACGCTCATCAAACGCCAACCGGATTTAGTGTTTTTAGATTTGATGATGCCCGTGATCAACGGTTATGAAGTCTGCGCTCAAATCCGTCGAGTATCCGCTTTAGAGAAAGTGCCAGTGGTGATTTTAACCAGTCAAGATGGATTGGTCGATCGAATGCGAGCCAAAATGGTAAAAGCCTCGGGTTTCCTCTCAAAACCGGTCGATCCGAGTAAAGTCTTAACCACCATGGAAAAGCTGTTAAAAATTGAAAGTTGACCGGGAACCGGGTAGGGTGCGTGACTTGACCAATCGGGTATCGAAGGGGAAACCGAGAAATCGTCACGCACCGATCCCTCATCATCTCATCATCCCCTCATCTCATTATCTCATCATCTCATCATCCCGAAGCGGCGGCTAAGGCGGTTAACAGACACAGCACTCCGGCTTCGGT
The DNA here is from genome assembly GCF_049974805.1 of Baaleninema sp. Taxonomy (NCBI): domain Bacteria; kingdom Bacillati; phylum Cyanobacteriota; class Cyanophyceae; order Oscillatoriales; family Oscillatoriaceae; genus Baaleninema; species Baaleninema sp. The sequence goes on along the minus strand of NZ_JBNGCO010000026.1, from coordinate 10,103 downwards.
CCATTCCACCACCGCCCCGTAAGTGTCGCCGGTGTGACCGCCGAGTTTGGCGTTGAACCAAGCTCCCGTTAAGATAGCGATAGCACTGCCGCCTAAGAGCATACCGACGCCGAACAACCAGCGATCGGGGTGTAGGAGGAGTTGAAACAAACTTAAGGCGAGCAAGGCTAAACCCCCTGGAATTAAGTCCAGTGCCGATCGAATTGAGGCTTTATGGATGGCACCTTTTCCAGAAGGTCTCAGATAGGGATAGCGCACGATCGCGACCACTTGTCCCCACCGCGCCCATCCGAAAGCTGCCATTAAGGCAAAGGTTCGATCGACGGATAAATCGGCTAAGGCTGCTGTTTTTAGGAACGCGATCGCAATTCCGGCCATGACGCCAAAGGCGCCGACAACGCTATCTTGCATTGCAGTTAACCGACGTTGGGGGTCAGGCACCGCAAGGCCATCGGCCGTATCCATGGCACCATCGAAATGGAGACCGCCGGTTAAGGCGATCCCCGTTAAAATAACGGCGACGCTTCTCGTTAAAGCGGGAACGCCTAAGCCTCCTAAAATCGCGTCGATCGCGCTTAAAATACCGCCGAGAAACAGTCCCACCAAGGGCGCTAAACGGGCAATTCCGTTAAAGTCGAGTTTCCAGGTCGGCGGTATGGGCAAACAGGTATAAAATGCGATCGCAGCTAGGGCGACTTGAGTTTGGCGAACCCAAAAACGCACGCGCAGCCACGAAAATCGACGATCGCTCATAAAAATTTGCAAATTCAGTTATTTGACGGATATCCGAACCGAGTTATCTATGCCAAGATTGTATCGAGACATCGATCGCGCTCGTTTTTTGAACCCAGGCTCGAGCCATCCTGTCGTCTCGATCGCAGCTCGATCGCTACATCCAGCTTTTAAGAAGCATCACCATCTCAGTTAACCTCGCCGTTAACGACTCTCGAAGCTTGCGAAGGGAAATCGTCCATTAACCCAGTCAGTTCCATGCTTGACCGTTCATCCGACACCCGAATCCCCGCCCCCTGCATCATCGAGACCGGGCTGATTGTCAACAAACGCGATATGCAGCGCGTCCTCGGCGACCTCCATCAGGTGCGTTACCTCTACCTCCAAGACGGCGAACCCCACAGCCGGGGCGAAGCCTATGTGGTGGAAGTTTTTTCCGACCCCCAACAATCGACGATTCTGGCGAATCGATCGCTGTATCTTAACGTGGCCAGCTTCGATTATTTGGAACTGAAACGGGGCGACGGGGCGAATACCTATTTCGACCTGGTTCAAGAAAGCAGACAACTGCGACTGATTCCGGTCACGTCGCCATTGGTCGATCGATCGGAATCGGAGTTCAGCGACGATACCCTCGAATCGGTGTTGGCTCAAGTCATTTCCGCTAAACTCGACGCCCAAATCGACGATTTAGACGACTTTTATCGGGAAGAGTAAGCAGAGAGACAAGGAAGACAAGGGGGACAAGGAAGAAACTGTCAACCGCGAACTGTCCCCATTCTTCACGCTTCACTCTTCCCTGAAATAGCTTCGCGTTCTAAAAGTAGCGTCACCGGACCGTCGTTGTCGATCGATACCTCCATCATGGCACCAAACTCGCCGGTTTCCACCCGCAAACCGCTTTGTTTGAGTTTCTCGACAAACTTCTCGAACAACACTTTAGCCGAAGTCGGTTTGGCGGATTTATCAAAGGAGGGACGACGCCCCTTCCGACAGTCGCCATAGAGCGTAAACTGACTGACCACCAATAACTCGCCGCCGATGTCGGTGACGGATTTATCCCAACGACCGTTTTCTTCACCGTCGGAATCGGGAAACAAACGCAGTCCTAAGCATTTTTTCGCCATCCAATCTAATTCCGCTTCCGTGTCCGTGTTGGCGATTCCCACTAACAGGTTGAGTCCGCGATCGATCTGTCCGACCAAACGCCCGGACACGGTAACTTGAGAGGATTTCACCCGTTGTAAAACAACACGCATTTACAGTGAACAATGAACCCGTGAACAATGAACCCGCGAACAGCAGTCGGGTGCGTGACTTGACAAATCGGGTGTAAATTGTTAAAGGAACCAATCGTCACGCACCGACAATTTACACCGCCAACAGACAAGGGTGCGTGATTTTAAACATCGGGGGGTCGAATCTGAGACCGAAAAATCGTCACGCACCCACAATGTAGACTTATCGCTTCAGCGAACCCCTCAAACGGCGGTTAAAAGCCGAATCCTTTACCGCTGTTGCTCGAAGGCGTCGTTACGCAGTTTTCCAACTGGGATAAGAGCCTGTCGCGATCGAGGTTTTGTCCGATGAGAACCAGTTGGGTTTTGGGATCGTTTTTCCACTCGTCGTCTTCGATGGTGAATCGCTTCCCGCTGAGGTGGAAAATGTGACGTTCGGGGCTTTCGTCGAACCAGAGAATTCCCTTGGCTCGGAAAATGGTCGAGGGGAGTTGGTTATCGAGAAAATACTGAAACTTCCGAATCGAAAAGGGTCGATCGCTCTGAAAAGATACGGAGACGAAGCCGTCATTTTCTAAGTGATCGGAATGATGGTGGTGGTGATGGTGGTCGTGATGATGGTCGTGATGATGGTCGTGATGATGGTCGTGATGATGGTCGTGGTGAGCGTCGTGATGGTGATGATGGTCTTCTTTCGACTCAGCGGCGTCGAAATACTGGTCTGACTCGAACAATCCCACGCTCAAAATTAAGGGAAGCGGAACTTGAGAATGGTTGGTGCGTAAAATGCGAGCGTCTTTTTTCATGTCGCGAATTCGCACTTCTAAGGCGTCTACGTCCGCTTCATCTACTAAATCCACTTTGTTGAGTAAAATGGTGTCGCCGTAAGCGATTTGGCTGTAAGCGGCTTCGCTGTTGAAGAGGTCGAGGCTGAAGTTTTCGCAGTCTACGACGGTGACGATGGAATCGAGGCGCGTCAAATCCCGCAGTTCTGTCCCCAAAAAGGTCAGCGCCACGGGAAGCGGGTCGGCGAGTCCTGTGGTTTCCACGACTAGATAATCGACGTTATCGGGGCGTTCGAGAACTTTGTAAACGGCTTCGAGTAAGTCGTTGTTAATGGTGCAGCAGATGCAACCGTTACTCAGTTCCACCATGTTGTCTTCGGTGGAGACGATGAGTTCGTTATCGATGCCGATTTCGCCGAATTCGTTAACGAGAACTGCCGTTTTGATGCCTTCTTGGTTGCTGAGAATGTGGTTGAGGAGGGTGGTTTTACCGCTTCCGAGGAATCCGGTGATGATGGTGACGGGAAGTCCCAGTTTGGGGGCTTCCATGATTCGGTCTTGTTTGTCTGCGGTTTGCATAGCGTCGTCGTCAGTGTCCGTAAGCTGGATGTGGCAGCGGTTTACCGCCCATCGGTCTGAGAATGAGTCCTATTTCCGGGCAACTGCCATGTTGTTAGTGTAGCTCGATCGCGGGAGCGCGATCGCCGGGAAGCGCGATCGAGGTGGGGGACGGTGTTTCGCCAGATCTCGTGGATTGGGGAAAGACTGGGTTTCTCGCAACGGTTGACCCTGGAGAGGGGATGAAGAAACGTAAAGTTTTTTGGCGAGATTGTTGGATTTCCAGGGTTTGTCTGGGGTCGATCGTTATCATGGAATTGTCGATCGAGTGAGGTGGGGGTTTGAGGTTCGATCGCAGTCGATTTATGCAGGTTTTTAAGGCGTTGGCAATTGCCATTTCGCTGCCAATGCTTTGGGCGGGGAATAGTTGGAGTCAAGAAGAAAGTCCAGAGGGGATTGAGTCAGTCGATGCTGTGATTCGACCCTATATCCAACAGTTAATTGACGAGAATAAGGATAACAACGAAGATGCTCGCGAGGAAATTCAAAAGCTGGGAGACGCGGGCGTTGAAGCACTCGTCGAGATTTTAGACACAGAAAATACTAATCCCGATATTCGTCAACAAGCCATTATTGCCCTGAGAAAAACCAATTTAGATGCGGAAAATGCCGTCCCCCTTCTGGTTGAAATTTTAGAAAACGATGCGAATGGAGAAGTTCGGAGTTCCGCCGCGTATTCTTTTTATTTTTTGGAACCGGGGGGAGCCGCACAAGACGCGATCGATCCCCTCGTAAAAGCACTTCAAGATGATTACCAGCATACTCGTTTAAATGCCCTCATCTCACTACAGCATATCGCCCCGACTCAATTCGAGGTTGTCGAAGGGTTTTTAGTCGCTTTACAAGATGATAACTACACGGTTCGTTCGACAGCAACTCGATATTTAGGGGAGTCTTTGAGTGCGATCGAATCTCCTCTCGAACTCAAAAAAACAAGGAGAAAATTGGAGGAAACCTTAAACAACACATCAATTTGGTCGGTTCAGTTAGGTATCGCAACCGCTTTAGCGAGTAGTGGGAAAGACTTAAAAACGGCTGTTCGGTTTTTCACTGAATTACTGGAACATCCCCAAAAAAACGTTCGTCAGGAAACCCTTTCCTATCTCCCCAAAATCGCCAAAACTTTACGGGAAAACACGGTCGTTCTAACCTGTGGCGAAAAACAAGAGGTAGAAGAGGGAATCAATCAAATGTTCTCTTACATTAAAGATAACCAGGAGAGTTTAAATCAGTTAGACGGCAATCTCGATTCAATTATACAAGAGCTTGAAAATACCGCTCTAAATGTTCGGATATCTAGCCGAAACTGCTTCTCTAATACTTTACAAAAATGGATTTCAAACTATCCAAAACTATCGGCAATTGTTATCTATTGCTTGTCCTTGTCGATACTCTGGTCTCTCCTGTTATATTTATATCCAATTGCACTCCTCAGAATTAACGAGTCTTTAAAAAAATATGCAGATTTTTCCCTCCCGAAATGGCTGGGAGGATTTAATTTACCGACTCGATTCGCCTTATTGGTTGGATTTTATAACTATCATCCCAGAGTGTTAGATGCCTGGGTCAAATCTTACATCAATACCGCTCGAGAAGAATTCAACCAAAAACAAACCGTTCGACAGCGAGAAATTCATATTTCGATTCCCGTTGTATTCAACGGTAAAACCATCCCAGAGCTTTCCCCTCAAGACTTAAAGCCCGGATTTAAGCAACCGAGAGAATGTATTCTAATTTGGGGCGAAGGCGGTTCGGGAAAAACCAGTTTGGCTTTGCAATTGGCGAAATGGGCGATGTCGGACGATATCGAAACTCGGCTTTGCAAACATCAAATGCTTCCGATATTAATCGAACAGGATTTAGATTTTGAAGTCCCGGATGGAAAATCGAGGTTAACCACCTTAATTCGGGGGTTGTTATGCGATTTGATTAATTCTCCCAAAGCCATTTCCGAAGAGTTTCTCGAAGAACTCCTTCGACAGCAACGGTTGCTCGTCATTTTAGATGGTTTCTCTGAAATGACTCAGAAGACTCGCCAGCAAATTCATCCCGAACTTCCCAGTTTCCCGATTAACGCCTCTATCGTCACATCCCGTATTGAGGAGGAATTGGGGAAAATTAACCGAACCACGATTAAACCGTTGCGAATTCAAGGAAATCGCCTTTCCTCGTTTATGGAATCCTATTTAACGAAAATTGGAAAACGGGATTTGTTTAGCGATCGAGAATTTTTTGAAATTTGTAGCAAACTCTCTGAACTGGCGGGAGATCGAGGCCAAACACAACTCACTGTTTTATTAGCTAAAATGTATGCCGATCGCGTGGTTGCTGCCAAAGCCAGTACGCACATTGATTATATGCACGGTATGCCCAATACTGTAACCGATTTAATGTTACAGTATTTAAAAATATTAAATCAAAGTATCATCGAACATCCCCTAGAAAATCGTATTGTTTATCGCCATGCGAAACGGATCGCCTGGGAATGCCTCAAACACAGCTATCAACCGACGAGTGCCAATCGGGAGGAGGTTTTAAGCGTTCTCGGAGATGATAAAAATGCCAAACTTTACCTGGATTATTTAGAAAACCGACTGGGAATTATTAAAACTATCGATCCCGGTGAAGATCGTATTTGTTTTTTGCTCGATCCTCTGGCAGAAAATCTCGCGGCTTTATACCTTGTGGAACAGTACGAAAGCAATCCCAAATTATGGCATGACTTTTTGAATTCCCTCGACGATAAGTCAGTGCAGTCTGAAGCCAGTCCAGAATTTTTGGCATCTGTATATGATTGCTGCTTGACTCAATCCGAGAATTGCAACATTCCGTATACGGTTCTGGAAAACCTTAAAGCACGGATTAATTTTTCGGCGGCTGAAAATTAGGGAATGGCTACGCAATTGCCTGTTTCGTCATCGATATGGAATCCTTGAGGACATTCAAAAAACGCACCGTTTGTCCTGAGAAAATTCTGTGTGTTTCCTAAAGCTTCTAACCAGAGTTTCTGTAGCTCGTGCTTTTTATCGTTTTCAGGGAGTCCCTGGATGGTTTCTTGAGCCTCAAGAATTAGAAAATTTAAGACTTGTTCGGGATATCGATTCAATTTAATTAATCCTTCGGCGGCCAACAGTCTGAATTCGATATCTTGGCTTTCGTCTTTCAGGGTTTTCATAAGATGAGATGCGGCTTTTGTGACGGGCGATCGAACGACGAAATTACTGGGATCGATCGCCAGCTCGTACTCCCCAGAAATCTCCTCAATTTCCTGAAGTGCCTTATCCAACGCCCACAAAATTTCTTCGTAGTGTTTTCTCAGTTTAGAATCCATTTTCCACTCCTGTCTTTGAAATTGAAACTTATCTTGAAACTTATCTTGAAACTTATCTTGAAACTTATCTTGAAGCTTATCTGGCAATCCACCAACCCCCCCAGAACGACAGTCGCCGGACGAATCGCGCCACGCCTCCTTCAAACCCTCCCGTCGAACCGCTTCTACCGCCTGCAACGCATCCACTAAGCCATATCCTGTCGCTAAGTCGAACCCCACTCCCGCCGCGTTGCCCCCCGTATTACGATGACAGCATCCTTGCACTACGTCTCGGGCAGTTTCTTGTAAAATTTGGCGGACGCGATGAGGCGACAGTCGGGGATTGATTTGTTTCATTAAGGCGCAAATTCCTGCCACCTGCGGGGCAGCCGCCGAGGTGCCGCTAAAGGCTGCCCAACCGTCGGTTTGTCCGGTGGCGTCGCCGTCGGGGTGTTCTGTAACCCCCAAATTCCGATCGATCGAACATCCCGGTTCCACGGGCAACATAATATAAGCGGCTCTTGGTGTTTTCCCCACCAAACCGCAAACGTCCGGAACGGTGCGATCTCGATAAATATGACTTTTGAAACCGCTGGCGTAATCGCTGGCTTCGAGGGTGCCATCGGGATGTCGGTAGACGCCACCGACTGAAATCACGTCGGGATGTTGCCCCGGAAGAGCCCAATGTCCGTTTCCCGCCGCCGCTACCACGATGATGCCTTGGTTGACGGCATCGGCGACCACTGCCGCCAAAGCTTGATGAAATGCCGAAATGGGATGGTATTTCTGCGGAAATCCCCAACTACAGGAAATGATATGAGGCGGTTGGGGTAAGGCGAGGGCGGTTTTGAATCCCGCTACGGCGTTGACAAGGCAGGTTTTCACCATCGTCAATTCCACGTCGGGGGCTAGGGCAAACAAATTCGCTGATTCTCCCGTTCCGTGACCCTCTTCGTCGGTGTCGGGGTGCCAGACGCCGGGACTCAAGACGACTCGACTGCGATAGCCGTATTTTTGAAAAAAAGGATGGCGATACCAACCGGAATCTACCATCGCCACCCGCACCTTTTTCCCGGTAATGCCGTTTTGATGGACGAGGGTGGCGTTGAGAGCCTCGGCGACAGCGTGAGGGACTTTCAGATGCCAAAAGGAAGACTGGGGGGGGTCGGCGTCGGGCAGGTTTTGCGAGTCTAAAAAATCCTCTAAAAAATAGATGGGTTCGTTGATGGCTACGCCGTCTAGGGTCTCGGAAAGAGGACTGGACGCGGTTTCAATTAAGCCGGAAATGTCGGTGTCTGGGGTGTCGAAAAAGGTGGCGGTTTCTTCGACACCGCCGGATTTCAGCATCCATCGTTCTTCGGGGACGATCTTGGTGTTGAAAAAGGTTTCGTAGGTTTTTGCGGGGGCGGCGATGGAAATGGTGAATTTTCCCAGGGACAGGACTTGGAAATTGGCTCGTTTGAGTTGTTGTGCCGCCCATTGGATTTTGTTGGGGGCGGAGCGAAATCGATCGACGTTTTTGTGGGTGATGAGTTCGGTGGTGTTGAAGAGGGAAAGGCCACTGTCGGAACGGACTGAGGCTTCGGCGTACAGGAGTGGGGGCAGTTTTCGATCGATCGGCTCGGTCGATCGATCTCCAGGTTCGACGGGCATTTCTCTTGTTCTCCTCAATCGACCTCGATAGCGAGATAAGAATTCCTTCGGTTAATGGTTTTTATAGATGTTGCGATCGATTGTATTTTATACTCTTTTTTTAACTTGAAATATCCGGTTTTGATGGTGTTATTTGTTATTTTTTGATTCAAAAAATTAATAAATATTACATTTGTATAAATACAGTAATTACAGAAAAATAACTTTTTTTATATTAACATATTGCAACCGCAAGCCGTCAAAGTATTGCAACAGAAATTTACATTTTAGCGAAATTAGAACTGACGCAGAAACTCGGTGTTTTAACGAAATTCCATTAGGGCGAAAAACCGGGTTTGTTGACCGACAAGTGCGTAACTCCTGTAATTGGAAACCAGCAATTCACAGACCATCGTATTTGCTGAACCCCCATTTCTGACAATCTCCTCCCGGTGTGGCGGCTATTCCAACTCCCGCAAGAAGCGACGGGTGACTTTAACATAGCTTTTTACCGTATCGTAGGGCATTTTTAAATCGTCGGCGATGTCTTGCAAGCATTCCCCCAGTTCCCGACGCGCCAGAATCGTAGCGCGGGTTTTGCAGATTTTTTGAGCGCGATTTCCGTCGGGGCGTTTTTGGAATTTCAACAAGAGTTCCGTGAGCTGTTCGATGCGTTCGGCGAGACGGATTTCTTCGCTTTTCAGTTCCACGGTGGGTTCGGTCCATCCCAAACAGGTTTCCCCCAAACCAAAGGGGGTTTTGTGGCCGGTTCCGCAGTAGGGGGCGAACTGGGCTAAGGCGGCGAAAACTTGGACGTAGTGGGGGGTTTGGTGGCCGGCGGTGGCGGATACCGCCAGTTCGATCGATCCCGTAAATCCGGTGACAGACCCCCGTTTTCCGGCGGCGACTTTGTGGGATTGGATGTTGTGGCGGCGGATGACGACGTGGGTATCGACCCAATCGAGGAAGCCTTCGCTCTCGACGGGAATTCCCGAGAAGTCGTTCCAGCGACGCAGGTAGCTGTGGAAGAGATTTGTCGGGACGGGAAGGGGGACGTGATGACCGCGATGGCGGAAGCTGGTGGGGGTGAGGAAACTCAGTTCCACGGAGGAGCCGTCGGTGCTGTCGAAGAGGGTTTGGTAGGTGGTGGGGGGACGGTAAATGTCGATGGATTGGATGTTGAAGGTGGCGGCGCGAAGTGTGAGGGTCTCTGGTGGGGTTTTCAGCCAGGTTTCGGCCCACTGTACGAGGTCGCGGTTGAGGAAGGTGAGAGTCCAGTGATAGGTTCGATCGCGCTGGACTTCGAGTTGGCGTCCGACTAGGGGAAGTTCGCCGTTGAGGAGGGAGAGGGAGAAGGCTTTTTCGGACTCGCCGTCGTGGAGATAGGTGGAGAGTTCGGGATCGCTTTGGCGCACGGTGTCGAGGAACCAGGCGTGTAATCCGACGCTGTATTGGGGGAACAGCTTGGCGGTGCGTTGGGGTTGTAACTGGAAGCGAAGGCTGACGAGTTCGGTGTCGTCGTTCCAGGTGGGGGAGGTGGATGCGCTCAAGGGTCTTTGGGGGGAATGGTCTGCTGTGTGGGTTATTTTACGGCGTTTGGCGATCGTTGGAGGGGGTCGAGGGGGGTGGTGTTACGGATTCTCTTCACCTCTTCATCTCTTCATCTCTTCGTCTCCGGATGGGGGCGGTGCGTGACGCAGGAAGTCCATTTTCTGGACTTCGACCAGATTTTTACCGCTTTGTAGAACCTACTCAAACCTGGACAAACCCGGTTAAATGTCTACTCTA